>CAYXXM010000025.1:0-13336 GCA_964469085.1 uncultured Haloferacaceae archaeon | reverse complement strand
GGCCTGGTGCTTGGGCCAGGTGTTCGGTCCCGAGGTGAGGTAGCCGCCGTGGACCGTCGCGCCCTGACTCCAGAGTTCCTCGACGGCTTCCCCCCAGACGTCGGACTCGCGCATGCCGGGCTCGATGGCGTTCCTGATGCGCTGGAAGCCGGCTTCGCAGATGGCCGCCACCTGCCTGAGACACTCGATCTCGTCGCGCGTTTTCGTCTTCCGTGCGTCCAGCAGCAGGTCGCCGGCCGTCTCGCCGTCGACGTCGAGGCCCTGTCGCTCAAGGGCGCTAACGAGTCGCCCCTTCGGGACGTCGACGCCGATGGGGCTGTCGTCGATACCGTACTCGGCAGCCGCCGCGGCGACGGTCCCGGCCATCTTGTCGATGAGGAACCGGCGTGCCGAGTCTGCGCCGGAGGCCCGCGGCACGTTGCCCAGGCCGGGACAGGCGTACCGGATGTCATCCAGCCAGGGGCAGTTGTGCCGCTGGTTGCTGGCGTGGTCCGCCGTGTCCCAGTGGACAACGTCGCCCGCCCGGGTGAGGAGCGTGTAGTGGTCGGCGCCGGACCCACCGGTCATCGCGAGGCCAGTGACGTATCTGACGTTCGGGTCGTTGAGCAGGAGAATCCCGCCGAGGTCGGTCTGCTGGAGTCGCTCGACGACGCGGGCCTTCCGCTCTCGGCGCAGTCTCGCGGTGTCGATCCGCTGCTCCCAGTCGACGTTCATCACGCCGCGGGTTCCCTCCATGTAGGTTCGGTCGTGCATGACTCGTGGTTGCAAAGGCTGTGTAATCAAACTGCGGTGCTGTCCCGCGGTGGTCAGCCCCGGTGGAACGCCTCGTCGCCCAGTTCCTCCCGGAGCCGGTCGAATTCAGCGCGCTGGGCCGCCAGTTGGGGGGTCCGCTCGGCGTGGACGTGGTCGAACATCGCCGCGGGGTCGGTCTCGAGTGATTCGACGCGCTCGACGGCGTCGGCCAGCCGTTCGTCGACGCGGTCGGCGATGGTCGCCACACGCTCGTCGTCGAGCAGGCCCTCCCCCCGGAGGTACGTCTCGAAGCGCGGCACCGGGTCACGGGCCCGCCACGTCTCCGGAACGCCGTCGCGGTAGACGTCGGGGTCGTCCGCCGTCGTGTGTGCGCCGAACCGGTACTCCACCGCCTCGATCATCGTCGGCCGCGGCGCCTCGCCGTCGCGGGCCCCCGCGAGCGCGTCGGTCATCACGTCGTAGACGGCCAGCGGGTCCATCCCGTCGACGCGCACGCCCTCGAAGCCGTAGGCCGCTGCCTTCTGGGCAAGGGTTTCGGCGGCGGTCTGGCGCTCGCGGGGCACCGAGATGGCCCACTGGTTGTTGTGACAGACGAACACCGTCGGCGCGTCGTAGACCCCGGCGAAGTTCAGCGCCTCGTGGAAGTCGCCTTCCGAGGTCGCGCCGTCACCGAAATGGGCGACGTGAACCGTGTTCTCGTCGCGGTGAGCCGACGCCATCGCCCCGCCAACCGCGTGCGGGAGGTGCGACGCGATGGGGATGGACTCCGGGAGGACGTGCTCGCTCGCACCGAAGTCGACCGCCCCATCAGCCGGGGCGTCGTCGGGCGCCAACTGCCCGTGCCCGGCAAGTCGGGCGAGGACGGCGGCCGGGTCAGTGCCGTGGGCGAACTTGGCGGCGTTGTCGCGGTACGTCGGGTAGAGATAGTCGTCGGCGGCCATCGCTGCGGTGCTCGCGACCTGTGAGGCCTCCTGGCCGGCCATCGGCGCCCACGTCGCAATCCGGCCCTGCCGCTGGAGGCTCATCGCCCGCTCGTCGAACCGCCGCGCGAACACCAGGTCCTCGTAGATTCCCACCAGCGTCTCGTCGGCGAGCGCCGGCGGGTCCGCCCCCGGTTTGGGGGTTCCGTCCGGTGCGAGATACTGGACGGCCTCGCCCCCGTGGGTCGTCGCGCCGTCGACCTCGGACGGTGAACTCATCCGCGCTCCGGAGCGGTGGTTCCGGGCCGGTGCAGCTGCATGGCCATACAATGCAAGAGGTAACATATAATCGTTCTGTGTGGAACATTGGCACAGAACAGTCGCCGATTCCACCTTTTTGGTTACCGATCCTCACTAAATCACCGGTATCAGGGATAAAGCGCTGAAAACCGCTGTCTGGGCCGATACACGCGGTCACCGTCCGGGCTGGGCGCGGCCCGCGACCGCTGGCGCAGAAGCGGCCTCCTTGCGCTGGCAGACCGCCGACCCCTCAGCGGTGGTCGAAGACCCGCTTGACTTTGCCGACCTCCGAGCGGTCGATGGACCCGGGCGAGACGACCGTCAGCTCGTCCGGCGAGACCGAGAGCACGTCGTCGAGGCGGCGTTCGATTTCGGCTTCGAGGTCCGCGACGGCGCCGTCGAAACGTTCGTGGTGCTCGACCGTGATTGCCATGCGGTCCAGCGTCTCCTCGCGGGTGAGGTCAATCCGGTAGTGCGGCGCCACCGTGTCGAGGTCGACCATCACCGCCTCGATCTGGCTGGGATAGAGGTTGACGCCGCGGACGATCAGCAGGTCGTCGGTCCGGCCGGTGACGTTGTCCATCCGGACGGCGGTGCGACCGCAGTCACACGGCTCCTCGTACAGCCGGGTCATGTCGCCGGTGCGGTAGCGCAACACCGGCAGCGCCTCCTTCGTGAGCGTCGTGAGGACGAGTTCGCCCTCCTCGCCGGCGTCGACAGGCTCGCCCGTGTCGGGGTCGATCACCTCGGGGTAGAAGTGGTCCTCCCAGACGTGCAGCCCCTCCTGGACCTCGGCACACTCGATGGAGACCCCGGGGCCGATGATCTCCGAGAGCCCGTAGACGTCGACGGCGGTGACGCCGAGCGCGGCCTCGATCTCCTCGCGCATCGGGTCCGTGAACGGCTCCGCACCGATGACCACCGTCGAGACGTCGAGCTCCCGGGGGTCGATGCCGCGCTCCTCGCAGGCCTCGGCGAGGTAGAGACAGTACGACGGCGTACAGCAGAACACGTCGCTCTCGAGGTCCTGGAGCATCTCGATCTGCTTGGCAGTGTCGCCGCCGCCCGTCGGGATGACCGCTGCCCCGAGTTCCTCGACGCCGTCGTGGAACCCGAGCCCGCCGGTGAACAGGCCGTAGCCGTAGGCGTTCTGGACCACGTCGTCGGCGCGGACGCCGCCGGCGTGCAGCGACCGGGCCATCACCCGCTTCCAGATGTCGAGGTCGTCGTCGGTGTAGGAGACGATTTTGGGTTTCCCGGTCGTGCCCGAGGAGGCGTGGATCCGCTGGACGTCGCCCCAGTCGCTCGCGAACAGGCCGTCGGGGTACTCCGCCCGAAAATCCGTCTTCGTGGTGAACGGCAGCTTCGTGACGTCCTCGATACCGTCGATATCTCCCGGCGCGACGCCCGCCGCGTCGAGCGCTTCGCGGTAGAACGGCACGTTCTCGTAGGCCCGTTCGACCGTCGCCTGCAGCCGGTCGCCCTGTAGCGAGGTCAGCGTCTCGCGGGATGCATGCTCGATGTCGTCGTAGACCATTCTCGTCTGCGGCTTGGACCGAGCACACATAGCTTTATCCGGCGGTTGGGCCCAGACCGCAGTCGCTGCCGCCAGTCGGTTCTGCCTGTATCGCTGGCGCCAGTCTGGCCCAGAGCGGCATAGCCACCGTTGTTCGGGGCTGCCGGTCGCTACAGGCGGCCGGGCGTCGCGAATCTATCGACCTCCGGGCGTCGCGGACCTGCCGACCTCCGGGCGTCGAAGTCCTGCCGGGCGCCGGTGCACAATTTAAGTAGCGACGCGCGGAGTCCACGGGTATGTACAAACACGTCGCCCTCCTGGTCCGGCAGGCGGGGATGACCCACGAGGCGTTCGTGACCCACTGGCAGCAGAACCACACGCCCATCGCCCGGGAGATCGACGGCGTGGTTCGGTACGCGACGGTCGAGCCGGTCGACGCCGCGGCGGCGGAGTTCGACGGCATCGCCGAACTGTACTTCGAGGACCTCGACGCGCTCTACGACGCGCTCGGGAGCGAGGGCGACCGCGATTACGACCCCGACAGGGGGAAGGCGAAGGAGGCACGGGAGGACGTCAACAACTTCCTGGCCATCGACGAGCGGCCGCGACTCATCGGCGAGGAGACCATCGAGAAGGACGAAACCGGCGGCGAGACGACGGGGCTCTACAAACACTCGGCATTTCTCGTCCGCAAGGAGGGGATGAGCCACGAGGCGTTCCTCGACCACTGGGCGACCGAGCACGTCCCCATCGCGCGGGAGATACCGGGCGTCGTCCGGTATGCCCGAGTCGTCCCGACCGAACCCGAGGCGGCGGAGTTCGACGGCATCGCCGAACTCTACTTCGAGGAGCTCGACGCGCTCCGCGCGGCGCTCGGCACCGAGGGCAGCCGGGACTACGACCCCGACGACCCGAAATCGGTGGCCGCCCGCGAGGACGTCGACAACTTCCTCGCCGTCGAGGACCGGCCGCGACTCATCGGCAAAGAGACCGTGCAGAAGGACGTGACGGGTGAGTAGGATGGTTGGAAACGACGCCGGACCGACGAAGTACCGAGCACAGGTCCGCGAGGCGTTCCCCGAAATCGCCGACATCGCGGACGAGAGCCTGCGCGAGCAGGTCCTTGACGCGTGGGTGCTGGGGCTCAAACGGGGCGGCTGGCGCCACGTGGCCGACATCCCCTACGCCTGGAACATCCACGAGACGACCAACGTCGAACACGTCCGCGGTGTCACCCGCATCGCGGTGCGGGCCGCCGAGGAGCAACGGGAGTTCCACGGCGCGGACCCGAATATGGACGTCGTTCGGGCGGCCTGTCTCCTGCACGACGTCGGGAAATGCTACGAGTACGTCGACCACGTCGACGCGGACCTGGTCGACCCCGACCCGACCTACGCGAGCGAGGAAATTCCCCACTCGATTTCGGGCTACGCACTGGCACACGAGGTGGGCTGTCCACTCGCCGTCCAGCGGGCAATACCCCACTTTCTCGGCGAGGTGCCCAAGCGGACCCTGGAGGCGGAACTGGTCAAGTCCGCCAACTCCGCCTCGTCGAACGCCATCACCGAGGCGGCGATGGGGATTACGCTGGCGGAGTGGGTCGAGCAGTACAGCCAGACGAGTTGATGGGGAACGGGCAGGTGGAGGGACCCGACGGCGTCGCCGGCGGCTGGTGAGGGTGAGGGGGCGTACGCGTCCGGGGATACCGTTTTGACCGCTCCCCCGGATGGAGCCACCATGAGCGGTTCCGGACACGGGGTTTCAATCAGGGTCGACCACGTCGGCATCGCCGTCCGCTCGGTCGCGGACGCGGAGCCGGTGCTCGCGGCGCTCGGCTGCGAGAAGCTCAGCGATGAGGCCGTCACCGAGGACGGGTCGGTGCCGCACGAGACCGCCGGCGAGGACGCCCGGTTCCGGTGGGCGTACTACGAACTCGGCGACGCCTCCCGGCTGGAACTGATCGCGCCGCTCGCCGGCGGGGGCTTCATCGAGGCGTTCCTCGACCGGAACGGTCCAGGCCTGCACCACGTCACGCTGGAGGTCGCCGACCTCGACTCCGTGGCTGACCACCTCCAGGAGGCCGGGTTCGACGTCGTCGACCGCCGGGCGTACGACACCTGGACGGAGGCGTTCGTCTCCCCGCGGAACCCCACGGGCGCGCTGTTCCAGCTCATGGAGTACCACGACGGCTACGCCGCGACGGCCGACCGCCTGCCGCCCGACGACCTGTTCGTCAACGGCCACCCGGTCGAGGAGGTTGACCGATGAGCGACGACGGTGACGGGGTCGACGAAGAGGCCGCGGTCGATGACGTGAATGCGGTTGATGAGGGGGTTCCGAGCGAGATTCGCGAACGGATCGCGGCCGACCCGTACTGCGAAACGCTCGGAATCGAACTCGTGGAACTTGCCCCCGGTCGCGCTGTCACGGCGCTAGAACTGACCGAGCGCCTGCTGAACTTTCACGGCACGCCCCACGGCGGCGCGGTCTACTCGCTCGCCGACGCGGCGTTCGCGGCCGCCTCGAACGCACACGGGGAGACCGCGCTGGCGCTTGAGACCAACATCTCGTACCTGGCGGCCGCCGACGTCGGCGACCGACTCACCGCGACGGCCAAGGAGACCCACCTCGCGGGCAGCACCGCGGAGTACCAGGTCGTCGTCGAGAATCCCGACGACGAGCGGGTCGCGACCTTCCGTGGTCGCGTCTACCGGCCCTGAGCAGGCGGCGTTGGATACGGAGTACCGGCCATTAGCAGCCGGTGCTTGATACGGAGCGCCGGCACTGAACAGCCGGCGTTCGGTACGGAGTGCCGGTCCCCGACTGCAGTCGCCTCCCCGTCCGGCGGACACCGTCACTCCGTACCGACGCCGAGATGTCGGTCCAGCACGGCCTCCTCCGCCGCCAGTTGGTCGCTGGTACCCGTGTAGACGACCTCGCCCTTGTCGAGGATGTAGTGTCGGTCGGCCAGCGCCATCGCCACCCTGACGTTCTGCTCGACCAGGAGCACCGTCAACCCCTCGTCGTTCAGCGTGTCGATGAGCGTCTGGACCTGCTCGACGATGACCGGTGCCAGCCCCTCGGTCGGCTCGTCAAGCAACAGGAGGTCGGGGTCGGTCAGCAGCGCCCGCGCGATGGCGAGCATCTGCTGTTCGCCGCCGCTGAGCTGTGCGGCCTGGTTTGTCCGGCGGTCCGCAAGCGAGTCGAAGGTTTCGAGGATATCCTCGATGGACCTGCCCCCTTCGTCACCACCGAGCCGGCCGGCCCGCAGGTTCTCCTCGACGGTCAGCCCCGGGAACACCCGCCGCCCTTCGGGCACCAGTGCGACGCCGCGGCGCGCGACCTCGACGGCCCCTGCTCCGGCCAGCGGCTCGCCGTCGTAGCTTATCTCCCCGTCGGTTGGGGTCACCGACCCGGCGATGGTCCGCAACGTCGTCGTCTTCCCGACCCCATTGCGCCCCACGAGCGAGACGACCTCGCCGGCGTCGACATCCAGGGAGACGCCGCGTAGCACTTTTGTCTCCCCGTAGCCGGCGTGCAGGTCCGTGACCGACAGCAGCGGGCTCACGGTTCGACACCTCCCGGACTCACTGCTCGACACCCCCCATGTAGGCCGACCGGACGGCCTCGTCGTCGGCCACCTCGGCGGGCGTGCCCGTCGTGAGTTCGCGACCACGGTGCAACACCGTGATCCGATCAGAGACGTCCATGACCAGGTCGACGTCGTGCTCGATCAGCAGCAGCGTCCGGTCGGCCAGTACGGCGTCGATCAGGTCCAGCGTCCGTTGGGTCTCCTCGGGGCTCATGCCGGCGGTCGGTTCGTCCAGTAACACGAGCTCTGGGTCCGTCGCGAGCACCAGTCCCAGCTCCAGCCGCCGCCGCTCGCCGTACGCCAGCGCGCCGGCCCGTTCGTCACCCCGGGCTGCGAGCCCGATGCGGTCGAGGACGCCTTCGGTCCGGTCGGTTACCGCGGAGAAGCCGTCCTTCGACCGTGCGAGCCAGTCGACAGCTGATAGCGACGACGCCTCGACGGCCTGGGCCGACAGCCGGACGTTCTCCCGGACCGTGAGGCCGGCGAAGACGTTCGTGATCTGGAACGACCGTCCGATCCCGCGCTGGACCCGCTCGTGGGGGGACAGCCCGGTGATGTCCGTTCCGGCGAACCGGACGGCGCCGGCTGAGGGCTGGAGCGCCCCGGTGACGCAGTTGAACAGCGTGGTTTTGCCGGCGCCGTTGGGCCCGATGATGCTCCGGAACTCCCCGGCCGGGACGGAGAGGTCGACCTCGTCGACGGCGGCCAGTTCCCCGAACCGGCGGGTCAGCCCCTCCGTCTCCAGTATCGGCGTCGTCGAGTCCGCGGAATCGGGCTCCGTGGTCGGCTGTTCTGGGTCCGTCGCCATCAGTCCTCACCCCTCTCGACCGTGTCGTCGTCGGCTGACGACGCGTCGGTCCTGCTCCCGCCGCGGCCGCCCCTCCGGGATCGGACGACCGCCCGGAGCCGTGCCGGAATCGAGACGAGTCCCTCGGGGACGAACAGCACGAACAGCACGAAAACCACGCCGAGGGCGCCCTGCCAGACGCCGACGTTCATCGTCTTGAGCAGGTCCTCGAGAAGCTTGTAGAGCCCCGCCCCGAGCATCGGGCCGTACAGCGTTCCCATGCCACCGAGGATGGTCATCACGATGACCTCGCCGGATTTCAGCCAGAACAGGAACGATGGGTCGACGCCGCCGTTGTTGACGGCGGCCAGGCCGCCGGCGAGCCCCGCCAGCCCCCCGCTGACGACGAACGCCCGCTGCTTGTACGCGGTCGTGTCGTAGCCGAGGAAGGTGGCCCGCTCCTCGCCCTCGCGGATGGCCTGGAGGACGCTCCCGAACGGCGCCCGCATGAGCCGTCGCGACAGCAGGTACGACCCCGCCGCCGAGAACAGGACGACGTAGTAGAATGCGTGGATCGACCGCCAGTTCAGCTCCCCGACCGGGGCGCCGGCAAGCGGCCAGTAGGTCGGCTCGAACCCGTAGAGACCGTTCTCGCCGTTGGTGATCTCGTCCAGCGTGAACGCCAACTGGTAGGCCAGTTCCGCGAAGGCCAGCGTGATCATCGAGAAGTAGACGCCCGAGACACGGATGGAGAGGGAGCCGACCCCCCAGGCGACCGCCGCGCTGACGACGATGGCGACCCCGAGCGCCACCCACAGCGACTGCACGTAGTGCGTGACCGCAAGCACCGTCGTGTACGCGCCGAGGCCGTAGAACAGCACGTGGCCGAGTGACACCAGGCCGGCGTAGCCCATCACGAAGTCCAGACTGAGCGCGAATAGCGCCCAGATCACCGCCGTCAGCAGCAGCGTGTTCACGGTGTAGCTGTTGAGCGCGAGACCGATAGCCAGCGGTGCCAGCAGCAGGCCGCCGAACAGCGCCAGTCCGAGACCCGACCGCAACCGTTCGCCGAGGACGCCGCCGTCGGCGCCCGTCATCAGGTCGCCGTCACCGCTGGGGTCGTGCCACTCGGGGTTGCCGAACAGTCCCTGGGGCCGGACCAGAAGCACTCCGATCATCAGCAGGAACACCACCAGCCCCTCCAGGCGGAGTTCGACCCCGAACACCGTCGGCTGAACGATTCGGGAGAGCGTCTGGATGATGCCCACGCCGAGGCCGCCGACGACGGCGCCCCGAAAGCTCCCGAGGCCGCCGAGAACGACGATGACGAACGCGGGGATGATCACCTCGTTGCCCATGCCGGGCGCGACACCGCGGCGGGGCGCGAGCACGATGCCGCCGAAGGCCGCGAGAAACGCCCCGAACGCGAACACCAGCGTGTAGTAGCGGTCGATGTCGATGCCGAGGTGGCGAACCATCTCGCGGTCCATCGACCCCGCCCGGACGACGAGGCCGAACCGGGTTTCGGTCAACAGCAGGTACGCGCCCGCGGCCATCAGCGCGCCGCTGCCGATGACGAAGTAGCTGTACCGGGAGTTGGTGTACCCCAGCACCGTCACCGTCGCCTCGAGGACCTGCGGCGCCGCGTACTGGTAGGGCTGCGGGCCCCAGACCAGTTTGATTGCGTCCTTGAAGATGAGGACCAGCCCGAAGGTCAACAGGATGTGGTAGAGCGGGTTGCGGCCGTACAGCGGCCGGACGGTGACGCGCTCCACGGCCGCGCCGACGACGGCGACCCCGAGCGGCGCGACCAGGAGCGCCACCCAGAAGCCCGTGCTGGCCCCGAGGCCGGTGCCGACGACGGCGACCGCGAAGTAGCCGCCCAGCGCGAACAGTTCGCCGTGCGCGAAGTTGATGACGTCCATCACCCCGAAGATGATGGAGAGTCCGGACGCCAGCAGGACGTACACCATCCCGACGGTCAGCCCGTTGATTAGCTGATCCAGCAGGGTTGTAGCCAGCCCCATCGGGTCACATCGAGCACTCGGACTCGCTGCAGGGCAGTCCCGACAGCGCCTCCTCGCCGCTCAGCATCTCCACGGCCTCGACCGTGCCGGTTTCGCCGCTGTCGGGTTCGTTGATCTTGCCCATCCAGGTCGGGTTCATCGCCTGGTGGTCGCACTCGCGGAACCGGTTGGGGCCGAAGATGCTGTCCACCTCCATCCCCGCGAGCGTGTCGGCGACTTTGGCAGGGTCGACGGTTCCGGCCGCCTGGACGCCCTGGGCGGTCATCATGATCGACTGGTAGCCGACCCGGGCGAAGTTGTCCGGCGGCGCGTCGTACTCGCTCGTGTAGGCGTCGACGAACGACTGGTTGTCGCCGGTGTCCAGCCCCGGAATATACCGGATGCCGCCGTACGTTCCGTAGGCGGCCGACCCGAGAGCGCCCCGGACGACGGCGAAGGTCATCGTCGGCGACACCAGCGTCACGTCCTCCTTGAGCCCTTTGCTGACCGCCTGGGAGACGAACTTGATGAGGTCGCCGCCGGTCATCCCCAGCATCGCCACCTCTGCGTCGGAGTTCTGGATCTGGGAGATGAACGAGTCGTAGTTGTCGGCGCCGAGTTCCGACTTCGAGAGGCCGACCCGGTTGTAGTCGTCGCGTTCGTTCTGCATCCGGCGCTCGACGCGGTTCAGCACCGAATCGCCGTACGCGTAGTTGGCGATGTGGAACCAGACGTCGGTCCCGAGGTTGTTCACCGTGTACCCCGCGACGGCCTCCGCGATCTGGGCGGTGTTGGTCTCCGCGCGGAACACCCACTTGTTGCACTGGCTGCCCGTCAGCGGCACCGCCGCGCCGCCCGGGTTGTAGATAACCTGGTTGTCGTCCGCGAATGTGTTCAGCGCGCCGGCGACGCTGCTGGAGATGGCGCCCATGAGGTAGTTGGCACCGTCCCGCTGGACGGCCTCCTCGGCGACCTGCGTCGCCGTCGAGGAGGTCGTGGCTGTGTCCTTGTAGACGGCCTCGACGTCGAAGCCGAACTCCTCGTCGTCCTGCAGTTGCTGGATGGCCAGTTCCGCCCCCTGTCGCTGGCCGGGGCCCAGTCCCTCGTAGCTCCCGCTGATTGGACTCAACACGCCGTACGTCAGCGTGCCGCTGCCGCCAGCAGTCTCGGTTCCCCCACCGACTCCGCCGAGACAGCCGGCCATCCCTGACAGTCCGAGCGCACTCGCGCTCTGCAGCACCGCCCGCCGGTCGACCCGCTTTGCCGCCTCGGCCTGCTGGTTGGTGTCGTGTGGCATACCGTTCCATATGCCACGAGGCTAATAAATGGTCGCGTCGTTGATTGGGCGCTGTTCGGAGAAGGACGCAGACTAACGGCTACGCTCGGTTGCAGACCCGGCATCCCTGGTGGCCTGCGGAAATCGGAGATTTCCGGGCGACGGAAACGGCATTCCGCAGATTGAAAAAACGGGGCGGTCTCGGCGACCCCCGACGAAGCAAGCACGAGAGCGAGCACCGCGAGCGATTGGGCGTGGTTCGAGACGGCGAAGCCTTCTCCTCACCCGTCGTGCCGACTCGAACGCGGAGGCTCCCATCGCCGTTGACCGTCCCGCCGGTGACCTCGTCGCCGGGCTCTTTCGAAACGGGTTTGGATTCCCCGGCGAGCAATCTCGCACTTCTGGGACAGCCATCTGCAGGAACGGGACGCCACGTACGCGAAGACGCCGACTGCGTAGACTGGGTTGGCCGCTGACCGCTCCGTTCCTATTCGGCGACTTCGGTTTTCACGACGGTCGCTGGGCGAGTCGTCAGCCTGAGAACCCGGTCAGTGACGCTCCCGAGGAGGGCCCGATATTCCTCCGGCCGCCGCTTGGTTCCGAGCACGAGTAGATCCGTGTCGTGTTCGTCGGCGTGGCTCACAATAGTCTCTGCAGGGCGACCGTGCTGCATCACTGTCTCGACCCTGACGCTGCCGTCCGATGCACGGCTTCGAAGCTCCGAGAGCGTCTCCTCGCCGTGTTCTTCGAGACCGTGTTCGGGGCCTTCGGCCTCGTCGACGTACTCGTCACCGCTGTACGCAGTCACGACATCCTCGTCGACGACGTAGAGCACCTGAAGCACAGCATCGTGAGCGGCTGCCAGATTGAGGGCGTGCGCTTCAGCCTCCTCAGACGCGGCTGTACCGTCCGTCGACAGCAGAATCCGGTCGTACATTCATTCGGATTTCAAAGGTAACCACAATAAAACCGATTTCCAATTCCCGCCGCTCAGAGAAACGACAGGCCCAAGATGTGCTTCCGTACAGATACGAGGCCCAACGATTCCTGTCCAGTGGGAGGAGAGTCCCGAGAGCCCCGTCTAGTGGTCGTGACCGTCCATCACCATCGGCTGGCCAGTAGCGTAGTCGTCGGGATTCTCCTCGAACGTCTGCTTGCAGGTCTGGGAGCAGAAGTAGTACGTCTCGCCGTCGTGTGTCGCCGCAAGCTCGCTGTCGTCAGTCCGCATGCCACACACCGGGTCGCGATACTGACCGGGCGCACCGAGGCCACGGCGGTATACGTACAACAGGAAGCCCGTGAGCGCGAAGGCCACGAGGTTGAGGTAGAAGGTGTAGTTGCGTTCGAAGTACGTCTGTTCGGTCGCCGTCTCCCCGCCGGCGAGGTCCGGAACGATGCCGAGTGAATCGAACACCACCTCCATGAGGAAGCCCGTGAAGGCCATCGTCACGAAGAAGACGCCGAGGATGTACAGCATAATCTTCCAGCCGTAGTACTTCCGGTAGACGTTCAGGACGGGAATCGTGATGAGGTCGGCGTAGACGAACGCGATGACGCCGGCGAAGCTGATGCCGCCGCCCCAGAGCGCGACGGCGAACGGGACGTTGCCCATACTGCCGACGAAGCTGATGACGGCGATGACGACACCCATAATTGCGTTCTCGGCGGTCATCAGGAGGCCATCACCCTGGATAAATAGAATGTTCCACACCCACTGGGGGACGAAGACGATAACGAATCCCGAAATCAGGAAGCCCGCGATGACGTCCTTCCAGATCATCGACCACTCCTTGCGATACTGATTCCCGACCTTGTACCAGCCACCCCACGACAGCAACTCCTCGCGCCACCCCCCGCTACTTGACGCCTCTTGGCGATAGGTCTCCATACAGCCCTCCGAGCAGAATTTCAGCGTCTCGCCGCCGTCGGTGGTGAGCGTGTACTCGTCCTTTCCCTCCATCCCGCAGGTGGGGTCTTCCGTGACGCCCGCTTCGCGGTCGCGCTCGTTGAGCGTTTCTCGGACCTCGTCGAACAGGTTCTCGGGGAGCGTCAGGTGTACGATCACCGCCATCACAGCGATGAGAATGAGGCCACCGAGCAGTTCCGCGACCAGGAACTCCCAGCCGAGCAAAATCAGAATCATCAGCCCGAGTTCGACGATGAGATTCGTCGACGCGAACATGAAC
>CAYXXM010000024.1:0-13593 GCA_964469085.1 uncultured Haloferacaceae archaeon | reverse complement strand
CCTCCGGGTGTCAGTCATGGGGGTCCTCCGTGCATTCCTCCGGATGTCCGTCATGCGTCCCTCCAGGTGTCCGTCATGGGTTCCTCCGGATGTCCGTCATTGGTACCTCCGTGCGTTCCTCATGGGTTCCTCCGGGTGGTTCTCACGTTGGCCACCTCACAGCCAGAGGTCGAGGTCCGTCTCCGCGTCGTGGTCCCGTTCGAGCGGTTCCTCGAAACTGCGCATGTGCAGTTCGCCAGCGAACACCGTCCCGGCATCGAGATGGCCCGCGAGCGCCTGCCCGCTGGGCCGCGAGAGTACGGCGTGGGTGTGGGCGAAGCGCTCGCCGTCGAGCCACGAGACGTTGCCCACACAGACCGCCACTTCCAGCGGCTCCTCGAACGCCACGGACTCGTACTCGCCCGCCTGCTGGTCGTAGAACCAGACGACGGCGTCCTGTACCGCGCCCATCGCCGAAAACCAGGCGGCGTCCACGTCCGTCGCGACGGCGAGGGACTCGATCTCCTCGCGCCAGTCCGCACCCGTCTCCAGGCGGGCGATGAACTCGCGGTCGGGTGAGAGTTCGCGGTAATCCATACGCCCACCTACGGCGACGACGACAAAAACCTTCCAGTCCCGGCGGTGGTCGCGCCCACACCGGGTGAACACGCACTCGGCGGTCCTGGGGCGGTGTCGCGGTGACTACGCCCACTCCGCGACGACCGGCGCGTCGGCCTCCTCCACGGAGAGCCACGCCTCTTCCCGGCCGAGATCCGCGATGACGAACTCGGCGTCGTCGAGCGAACCCATCACGTCGTCGTCGCCCTGAACCGTGCCCGGTGCCATGTGAAGACAACACACGCTAATCCTCATAAGCCCGTCGAATCGTTCTCCGTCGGTGGATATCCCTGTGAGGTGGGGTGGTTGGCTGAAATTCACAGCCGAGGCATCTGTTGTTAGAGAACAACGTGGCCATACAAATTAGGGGAGTTCCTTATGGTTGAAACTGTGCTCCAGCAATGTATGTCCGATCAGGACAGCCCAGCGGCGCAAGGCATCGACCGGCGGCGGTTTCTCCAGGCAATCGGCGTGGCAACGGGGGCAACGGCACTCGGCGCCGGCGCCGGGGTCGCGGCCGCGGCGACCACCGACGCCAGCGACGAGTTCCGCAACTGGCGGGCTATCGAGGCCCAGCACACGTGGGACCGGGGATACCGCGGTCGGGCCGACCGGGTTATCGGCCTCACCGACTCCGGGCAAGAGGCCCGCCACCCCGGCCTCGGGCCGTGGAACGGCGTGAAGGCGTTCCCGGATAACGGCGAAATCAAACTTACCAAACCAGAGCAGAACGACGTCACCCGCGAGAAGTCCGGTGAGACGGAGTCCTACACCGGCACCATGTCGGCCGGGACCTTCGCCACCGGCGAGGAGAAACACATCGAGTTCACGACGCCGACCGACGTCGACGAACTCGACTCCACGCTCTCGTGGTCCCCCATCAAGGACAACGACCTGGAGTTCCGCATCGACGCCTACGTCGACGGCCAGTGGCAGACCAAAGCCCGTGCGGCGACGGGCGGTGAGCCGGAGCGACTGCCCGAGGTGGCCGTCGATGGGAGCAGCCAGTACCGCTACGTCATCGAGGCGTTTCTCAACACGGACACGAACTACGAAATCAGCGGCACGTACTTCGACATCACTGGAGACTTCTACACGTACGACGACTCCGTTGTCTTCGAGGGCACCGGCGGGACCCCCACCGCGGACACGCCCAAGGCGGTCGGGTGGTACGACGAGGGGAGCCGCTACGGCAGGTACGACAGGCCCCGCGACCCCAACGGCCACGGCAGCCACGTTTCCAGCATCATGGCTGGCACCGGTCGGGGCAGCGCCATCGACGGCGCGGCGTTCACCGACACGGCGCCGGAAACCGCCCTCTCGGCGGTCACGAACAACGTCATCCGCTACGACGTCGATGCCGAGGCCGGTGCTGGGCTGTTCGGCGCCGCCTACGGCAAACTCATCGAACTGCGGCTCTACGACCCGAACGGCGACCAGATCGACAGCTCCGGCGTCGGCATCGACGACTCCTCCATCAACGACGTGAATATCGTCGAGGAGCCGGCCACCGTGACGGGCACGTACACGTTCGAAATCCGTCCAGCGGCGGGTGAGGACCCCAGCGCGGCCTACGTCGACCGCGCGGGCTACGGTCCGTTCGTCGACCCAGACACCACGGCGGGCGACCGCGCAGCCGGCGGGGATAACGGCGCCCAGTCCGGCGTCGCCCCGAACCACAGCATCATCTGCATGCAGGGGCTCTCGGCGCCCACCGAGGACCTCGGGCAGTACGCCGCCCAGTTCGCAGACACGTTCAACATGCGCGCGGTCAACATGTCCTGGGGCTACATTGGTGGCCTGCCGCTGGGCGCCGCCGCTGGCACGCTGGACCGCATCCCTGCCACCATCAAGGATATCGCCCAGGAGGGAATCCTCACGCTCGCGGCGGCAGGCAACGCGGCGACGCCGGTCAACGGCAACGGCTCGCCCGCCGTCGCCGACGAAGCGGTGTCGGTCGTCGCAACCGGCCCGCTCGACGGCATCGCCGGCTACTCCTCCGGCGGCATCGGCGGCGTCGACGAGGACGACGAGGACACGTACATGAAACCCGACGTGACGGCGCCGGGCGGGAGCGTCGACGACCTCATCGCGGCCGCGGACACGGGCGACCCGGACAAAGCCGAGTCCGAGCAGCCGCCGATTCGTGACTACACGGGCAAAGCGGGGACGTCGATGGCGGCCCCGTACACGACGGGGACCACGGGCCTGCTCGCGCAGGCGATGGAGGAGGACGGCGGGCCACGACTGGGCCTGCCGAAACCGACGAATGCGACGCTCTCGGACACGTTCCGGATGAAACAGCTCCTGCTGGCGACCAGCTCCGAGACGGTGTTCACCGCCGCGGGGCTCCACCGCGGGAAGGTGCCGAGCTACGACTTCGGCGGCCGCGACCCCTTCGAGGGGTACGGCCGGATCAACCCCGGCGCGGCCGTCGACGCCGCAACCCGTGAACTCTCGGGCACCATCAGCGAGCAGGTGGGCCTCAACGTCCCGTTCGACGAACGCGCCGTCGCGGGCTACGTCGACCTCGGCGTCGGCGAGGTCGAGGCCGCGGTCGAGTTTACCGGCTACTCCGGTGACGACGCCGGACTCACGAACGGTGTCCCGCACATCGACCTGTTCGTCTACGACGGCGGCAGTCCCGCCGATAACGGCGAGCCCAACATCGTGGACCGGGCGGCGGGTGCCGCTGGCTCCGCGTCGGTTTCGGCCAGCGAGGAGAAGGGTGGCGGCGGCTCCACCTACCTCGTGGTCGCGAAACTCGTCGACGTGCCGGGCGCCGGCAACGGCGACGACGTGCAGGTGAACTTCGACCTCACGGTGGACAAGGCGCCGGGGGTCCGCGCCCGCGGGAACCGGAAGAAGGACAATAGCCTGCTCGGCGCCGGCGCGCTTTCGACCGTCGAGGTGACGGTTGAGCCCGACGCGGACACGCAGGTTCGTGACGTCGTCCCGAACGAGTTCGACGTCGTCTCGGGCGTGCTGAACACGGTCACCGACGACGACGCGGGAGTGACGTACGTCGACCTCGGCACGGCGCCGGCTGGCAAATCGACGACGTTCACCTACGAGGTCGAGGCGCCGCTCAGCCTGCCGGACCTGGACACCCGGCACACGTTCGGCCCGGTGCAGGTCGACGCCGGCTCCGGCTTCAGCGGCGTGAGCGGCACCGCCGGGGCGAAGCAGGTGCAGGGCGACTGAGGACGGCCGTCCCCCCGACCTGCGTTCGCCCGCGGCCTGCGGTCCCCGCGGCACGCGGTCCGCCACAGACCCACGCCCGGTTTTTTCGAGAGACCAACAGTTCCCGACTGCCATCCACAGTTACCGGCTTGCTACCACAGCTCCCGACGTGCCACCCACAGCGACGCCTGGCTCGGCCACAATCTTTTCGTGTGCGTTCGCGCGATGGGCCAGAGCTCCGGGATTCGTAGGTGTCGTGTCTCCACACACCTTCGCAGCCTACAAGAGGGCTGGCGGCGAAACCGCCCTCATGAAGGTAGCTGACGCCATGACACCGGGTTCGGAGCTCGTAACCGTCTCGCTGCCGGGCTCTCGCGACGACGTGCTGGAGTATCTGCAGGAGCGGGAGTTCTCCTCGGTCCCGGTGCTGGGCGAGGACGGCGAGCGCTACCGCGGCCTCGTCTCCCGGGACGACCTCATCGACCGGCCCAATGAGGACGACCTCGCGCTCCTGATGCGCGAGGCACCGACGACGACGCCCGACGCCACGCTTGCTGACCTCGCGGTGCTCATGCGGGAGACGGCGAGCCGCCGGGTCCCGGTCGTCGAGGCGGTAAACGGCGAGACCCTCGCAGGCATCGTCACCATCACCGACGTGATTCGGGGCGTCGCGCGCAACAACATCGAGTCCGACGTGGCCGTCGGTGAGCTCTGCCGCGACGCCATCAACGCGACGCATCAGGAGACGCCGCTGCCCGTCGCCGAGCAGGAGATCAGTCTCGCGGACGTGCCCTACGCCATCGTCCTCGACGACGAGGGGGAGATGACCGGGATGCTGACCGAGGCCGACATCGTCGATGTCGCCCGCGTCGTCGAGAGCGAAGAGGACGCCGGTGCCGCCATGGCCGGCGACGACGAGGACTGGAAGTGGGAGAGCATCCAGTCGGTCGGCCACCGCTACATCCCGACCCGGAACGTCGAGTTCCCCATGGAGCCGGTCGGGTCGTTCATGACCGGGGACGTCGTCACCATCTCCCGGCAGAAGACGGCCCAGGACGCCGCGAAGCTGATGTTGAGCCACGACATCGAACAGATTCCGGTGGTCGGCGGCGGCGAACTCGGCGGTGTCGTCCAGGATAGTCACCTGTTGGAGGCCGTCTGATGGGCGAGCAGGTCGACGTGGTCGAACTCGCCAAGCGGCGCGGGTTCTTCTTCGCCACCGCGGCGGCCTACGGCGGCGTCGCCGGGTTCTACACGTTCGGCCCCGAGGGCGCGGCGCTCAAACGCAACGTCGAGGCCGCCTGGCGCGACCGGTTCGCGCTCCGCGAGGACAACGAGGAGATCGCGGCGCCGACCATCCTCCCCGAACCGGTGTTCGACGCCTCGGGCCACCTCGACACGTTCGACGACATGCTGGTCGAGTGTGCCGCGTGTGGCGAGTCCCACCGTGCGGACCACGTCGTGGAAGAGGCCACCGAACTCGAGGACGCCGAGGCGCTCGAACCAGACGAAATCGCCGACCTCCTCGCCGAACACGACCTGGCCTGTCCGGCCTGTGGCGCCCAGCTTGCCGGCCAGCCCGTCGAGGAGTTCAACCTCATGTTCGAGACGGGCATCGGCCCCGGCACGGGCCAGCCGGGCTATCTCCGCCCCGAGACGGCCCAGGGCATCTTCGTGGAGTTCCCGCGGCTGAAGGAGTACGCCCGCGGCAAGCTCCCGTTCGGCGTCACCCAGATCGGTCCCGCCTACCGGAACGAGATCTCCCCGCGGCGCGGCCTCATCCGCGTTCGGGAGCTCACGCAGGCCGAACTGGAGCAGTTCATCGACCCCGAGGAAGATGAACCCGACCTCCAGAAGGTCGCGCACGTGAAACTCCGGCTCTATCCCGCCGCCGAACAAGCCGCCGAGGAGCCGGCCGCGGCGGGCTACGTGGAAACCACGGTCGGCGACGCGGCCGCGAAGAACATCGTCGCCTCGGACTGGATCGCCTACTACCTGGGCGTCGCTCAGGAGTGGTACGACCGCATCGGCGTCGACGCCGAGAAGCTCCGGTTCCGCCAGCACCTGCCCGGTGAGCGGGCCCACTACGCCGCCGACTGCTGGGACGCGGAGGCGAAGGTCGACACCGCGACCGGCACGGACTGGATTGAACTCGCGGGCATCTCCACGCGGAGCGACTACGACCTCTCGAAGCAAGCCGCGGCGAGCACCGAGAACTTCACCGTCTTCAAACAGTACGACGAGCCCCGGACCGTCGAGCGCCCGACCGTCGACCCGGACATGTCGGTGCTGGGGCCGGAGTTCGGCGGCGACGCCAGCGCTGTCGCCGACGCACTGGAGAGGCTCGCCCGGCGGGACCCCGACGCGTTCGACGGCGAGGAGGTACAGGTCCAGATCGACGGAAAGCAGGCAGACGTTGGGGAGGACAGCGAGCAGGCAGACGAGGCCGTCGACAGCGGGGACGGCACCGTCGACGGAGAGACGGTCACCGTCGACGCCGACGTGGCTGGCTTCGAGGTGGTCGAGGAGACGGAGGCGGGCGAGCACATCGTCCCCCACGTCATCGAGCCCTCCTTCGGCGTCGACCGCACCGTGTACACGCTCATCGACCACGCGCTCTCGACGGACCAACTCGGCGGCGAGGAGCGGACCTACCTCTCGCTGGCCGCGGAGATGGCACCGACCGACGTCGCGGTGTTCCCGCTGGTCAGTAACCACGAACCGCTCGTCGAGCGCGCCGACGAGGTGGTCCGGACGCTCCGGTCGGCCGGCTTTGACGCGACCAAAGACGAATCGGGCTCAATCGGGCGGCGCTACCGCCGGCAGGACGAGGTCGGCACGCCGTTCTGTGTCACCGTCGACCGGGACGGGCTGGAGGACGAGCCCCAGACGGTGACGCTCCGGGACCGGGACACCGGCGCGCAGGCACGCATCCCGACCGGCGAACTGGTCGGCCAACTCGAGGCGCTTCGTGATGGCGACGCTGACTTCGAAGCGCTGCTCTCCCGCTACGAGACGGTGGAAACCGGCACCGCCGGCGAGTTCGGGGAATGAGCGAACTCGAACGGCGCGCGGTCCACGCCTCGGGGACGGGCATCCCCGCGCTCTACCTGCTCGGGCTGGTCGACTGGTTGGGCGTGCAGCTGCTGCTGGTTGGACTGGTTCTCGCCGTGACCGCCCTGGAGTTCGTCCGGCTGGGGCTGGGCTACGAGTGGGCGCTGTTCGACAAGCTTGCCCGCTCCTACGAGCGCGAGAACCCCGCCGGCTACGCCCTGTACGGCTACTCACAGCTGGCCGTGGCCATCGTGTTCGCGCCGAAACTCGCCCTGCCGGCGATGCTGATGCTGACAATCGGCGACCCAATCTCGGGCTATCTCGGCTCGAACGACGCCGGCACAGCGAAGGAGCTCGGCGTACTCGCGGTGATGTTCCTGGTCTCGCTCGCCCTCGCCGCGCCGTTTCTCACCGCCGCGTTGGCGCCGCCGGTTGGCGTCGTCGCTGCCGTTGCGGGCGCCGCAGGCGCGACCCTCGCGGACGGCGTGAAGCCGGTCGTCGCCGGCTACGTCATCGACGACAACATCTCCATCCCGCCGGCCGCGTGTGTCGGATTCACGGTCGTGTTCGTCGTCGCCGGACCGGGACTGGGCGCGGCACTCGGCATCTGACTGTCGGTGGTGTCTACAGGCGGAGCAGCCCGAGTGCCTCGTGACTTGACCCCGAGGCGGTTCACCGCGGTACCACGTTGAAGGTGTGAACATTCTCCAGTTGAAACGGAGGGGTGTGAACGCTGCCCGTTCGGGCGGATTTACGGCCACAAAAGTTATACCGTGGTGAAAGTGCTCATCCTGGGCGCCCCGCCGGAACTCAGGCGAGGAGTTTAGGGCCAGCGAGGGCTACTACTCTCCGTGGCAGAGACGAGGCGCCGGTTCTTCCCGTACGACAGCCCCTACCCCAACCAGGGTGAGGCGATGGACCGCATCGCCGCCGCGCTGAGCGACGGCGACGACGTGCTGTTCGAGGGGGCGCCTGGGACCGGCAAAACGCTCTCGGCACTGGTGCCGGCGCTCGAACACGCCCGGGAGGAAGACCGGACGGTGGTCATCACGACCAACGTCCACCAGCAGATGCGCCAGTTCGTCGAGGAGGCCCGCGCCATCAACGACGAGGAGCCCCTGCGGGCAGTGGTGTTCAAGGGGAAGTCCTCGATGTGCCATATCGGCGTCGACTACCAGGAGTGCCAGACGCTCCGGGACACGACCCGCGACCTCGTCGAGGACGAGGCCGAGAAGCGCGAACTCGAACAGCGCCAGCGGGACCTGCTCGACGCCAGCCGCGAGGGCGACGCCGGCGCCGCGGAGGCCCGCGAGGCGGTGATGGACGAACTCGAGGAGATCGAGGAGCGCATCGGCGACACCGCCGAGGCGAACGTCTGTGAGCACTACCGGAACAACCTGCTCGGCGACAACGACGCGTTCTACGAGTGGCTCTACGACGGCGTGCGCACCCCAGAGGAGATCTACGCCTACGCCGAGGCCCACGAGCTCTGTGGCTACGAACTGCTGAAAGAGGGGATGGAGTCGGTCGACCTGGTGGTCTGTAACTACCACCACCTGCTCGACCCGCACATCCGCGAGCAGTTCTTCCGCTGGCTGGACCGCTCGCCCGAGCAGGTTGTGACGGTGTTCGACGAGGCCCACAACATCGAGTCGGCGGCCCGGGAGCACGCCAGCCGCAGCCTCACCGAGAACAGCCTCGACAGCGCGCTCGCCGAACTGGACGGTCGGGAGGACTCCCGCGCCGAGGCCGCCGAGAACGTACTCCGGGCGTTCCGCGAGGCGCTGGTCGAGAGCTACGAGGACCAACTGGCGTTCGGCGAACGCGAGCAGGTCGGCGAGGACTGGCACGACGTCCCGGTGGCCAACGAGAACGCCCGCGACGACCTGACGCTCGCGTTCCTCCGGCAGTACGAGGGGCGGGGCATCGAGACGGAGCTCGAGCTGGCCATCCAGCTGGGCGACGCCATCGACGAGGAGTACGAGGACGCCTACCGGAACGGCGATGCCACCTCCAGAGCCGAGAGTTCGACGCTGGCGGCCGCGACGTTCCTGGAGACGTGGATGGACGAGAACGCCGAACTCGGGCAGCATCCGGTGGTGTCGATCAGGCGAGACGGCGGAACCGAGGGGCTCTACGGCCGGGCGGAGCTGTACACCTGCATCCCCCGGCGCGTCACGGAGACGCTGTTCGACGAGGTGTACGCCAGCGTGCTGATGTCCGCGACGCTGCGGCCGTTCGACGTCGCCGCCGACGTGCTGGGGCTGGATGACCCGGTGACGATGGCCTACGGCCTGGCGTATCCGGACGACCACCGCCGGACGTACGCCGCGGGGACGCCCGCGCTCTTTGCCAGCGACCGTGGCGACCCGGACGTGCAGCGGTCCGTCACGGACCTCGTCTCCGACATCGTCGAATTCACGCCGGGGAACGCGCTGCTGTTTTTCCCCTCCTACGCAGAGGCCGAGCGCTACCACGACCTCGTCTCGGAGGCGTCGCCGGGCGAGAACGGCCCGGACGATAGTCGCCTGTTCCTCGACGGCTCGGACGTCGAGACCGAGCCCCTGCGCGAGCGCTTCGTCGAGAGCGAGGCCGCGGCGCTTTTCACCTCGCTCTGGGGAACGCTCGCGGAGGGCGTGAGCTTCGACGGCGACGACGCCAGAGCCGTCGCGGTGGTCGGCGTCCCCTACCCGCATCTCGACGACCGGCTGGAGGCGGTACAGGACGCCTACGAGCGGGTGTACGGCAAGCGGGAGAACGCGGGCTGGCGCTACGCGGTGGAAATCCCGACCGTCCGGAAGACCCGCCAGGCGATGGGGCGAGTGATTCGCTCGCCCGAGGATTACGGGGTGCGCGTGCTCGCGGACAAGCGCTACACGCGCGAGGACATGGGCCAGTACTCGGTCCGGGAGACGTTCCCCGAGGAGGAGCGGGCGGAGCTCATCGACATGGCCCCGGCGAAACTGAAGTTCGGGATGCTGAACTTCTACGACGACATGGAGGCGTATGACGGCGACCCGCCGGAGCCTTAGTCACGTTTCAGTGACCGCACGACACCCTCCTCGGTACCGACAAAGACCGCCTCCGGGGTGACCGCTGACTTCGTCGTGATGCCGGAGTTTAGTTGCACCTCCCGTTGCTTGCTCCCATCTTCGACGGAGAGTGTGAGGAGGCGGTCGCCCGCAGCGAAGAACAGCGAGTCGCCGGTAACCGTCGGTGCGGCACTGTGGGCGCCGGTCTCGGTAGTCCAGAGCACCTCCCCCTCCGCAGAGAGGTCGATTGCCTGCACAGCCCCAGCGGGGGAGCGGTAGTCGTTCCCGATGCCGAGATAGAGTACGTCGTCGACGATGCGCGAGGCACTGTAGAGTCTGGGCGGTGCGTCGTGACGCCAGTGCTCCTCCCCGGTTGCGGTGTCGAGTGCGTGAAGTTCGCCCTCATCGCCGACGTAGAGGGTGTCGCCAGAGACTACTGGGTCAGCATAGACCCGGCCACCGATACGAGTCGACCAGCGTTCCTCACCCGTCTCCGCATCGAACCCGAAGGCGTCACCGTCGCCTCCGCCAACGTAGACAGTACCGCCGGCAACGGCTGGCGAGGCTTGAATGCCGGAGCGGTGGGTCGTCCCCGCCTCGGCTGCCCACAGTTCCTCCCCGCTTTCTGTGTCGACGGCGTAGATGTGCCTGTCTGCGCTCCCGAGGTATGCGACGCCGTCGATGACCGACGGCGGCGCACGGAGTACCCTGTCGGTCCCGAACCGCCAGCGTTTTTTCCCCGACTCAGGGTCGAGTGAGACGAGTGCCTCGTCCGCGCCAATGTAGAGGCCCCCGTTCGTCATGGTCACGCCGCCCCCGATGGAGGTGCCGACCGACTGTTCCCAGCGCACGTCGCCAGTGGCGGCATCGAAGGCGTAGATGTGGCCGGCCTCGGTGCCTGCGTAGAGGGTTTCGTCGTTGACCGCGAGCGGCGTGGCAGCTCGCGCATCGGTCTTATACGACCACTGCCCGCGAGAGAGGGGTTCGGAACGCGTCTCTGACCGTCTTTCGCTTTCGGTATCTTTCTGTGTCCGACTGGAAGGTGCTTCTGATTGTATTGACGTCGTTGGTGAATCATCCCGCTCGTCTGACTGACAGCCAGACAATCCCAGAGACCCTCCTGTGACGATTCCCTGAAGTACCTGCCGTCGCTTCATATGATATCTAATAGCTAAATGTGTAAATACTTTTTCAACCATCTACTATCTGAACATAACACCATGGGAAAATAATATAAGATAGTAGATTAAATAATGTTATGAAATCGGGTACTATGAAACAGTATCGACCGGAGGCAATAGTTGTGATCCACAGTGGGTAACAGTGCACCTATACCCGTACGATGCCGTACGTGGGACATGCCAAGACACCGGGAAAGTCACCGATGCCCTTACGAGCGCCCTTGGTAATCTGGAGAGTCACGGCGCGATTGATTATTACGAGATCCTCCGATTCAGAACGGAGGACTACACTTCACCGGATTACATCGACGGGGAAAGCGGAACGAGCACCGAAGAAGAGTTCCGGAACTACTTGCAAAGCAACAACGGAACGGGAGAGGACCTGTACACACGCGTCGGTGTTCACCACCTGCTACACACTGGCCAGAACGCATGCGATGAGGACTCTGAAAATTACGCCCCTTCGGGAGCCAACGCGGAGGCTAATGGCGATGGGAATAGTGCGTTTAACGAGCCCCTGATCTCTTGGTCCCCCGCATGTGACTCGAATGATAGTCTGACCAGAGCGGCTGCTGTGCAGGAGCCGCTTCACCAGTGTATCACCAGCGACCACGACGATCCGTACGTCGGAGGGAGCACTGGGGATCAGCATAGTCTCGGGAAGGTGAACAGTAGCTACGACGCGACTCCGATGATCACCTACCACTGGGACGATAGCGGGGTAACTGGTGCAGGCGATTGTCTTTCAGATGTTGATCCGGGGGCTGCGAGTGGACACACGGTGTACCCAACGAGTTGCAGCAGGTACGCAGTTAGAGATACCGCCGACGCACACGTCGACAGTAACCTCAAAAATTGCTAAACGATCATGGAAAGTAAAACCAACGGCGACGTAGACAGGCGAACAGTTCTGAAATCTCTCACCGCCGCGGGCGCGACAATGGCCGGAGTTTCCGGCCATGCAACCGCCGCCGAGAACTCGGTTCATACCGTAGAGGCTGGCATTTATTATGATTTCGAGGAGGATCCGGGTGTCGGAACGACTCATCTCGGGTCAAGACCGCGGTTCACTATCGATCAGCGTCGAAACAATCTCGTCTTTGGGAACGACGTGTCACAAGCGCGAGTGAATGCCGCGTCAGAGAAAGGAGCACTCATTAACGAGTCCCCGACCGCAAAGGGAGGTCTTTCCGAGACTCACGATAGCGGTCGGACTGTCAGGACTATCCCGATCGAACTGTCGGCACGGATGCGTGCAAAGAGCGGGGTCAAGCTCGCGGCGAGTCAGACGCTTCCGGATGTCTCCGTCAAGTGGCAGGGATCGGCGGCGAAACTAGTCGTGCCTGGTAAAGGAAGGTTCGAGCTAGAGGCCGGCACGGAACGTGAGGTTCGATTGCCGGCTGAAACTGTCACGGTTGAGACAAGCGAGATCGTTGAGAAAGCGGTACCGATTGAGGGTCGGCCAGAACATCGCTGGGGGCCGAAGCGTGAGTACGGGAGCAAGAATACGAAAGCAACGCCAGTCGTTCGCGCTGTCGACCATGGTCAACTCGGTGTCCGGCGTAAAGAGATGCCATAGGAGCCCGACTAGCCGCACTCTCGAGGACGCTCGCAGCAAGCGAATGTTTAGTATTCTATTTTACGGCGGCCAAACCGTTAACTCCACACAGCCGATTGCGCGCACATGGCCACAAGCCCGCCGGGGCCGAAGGGGCTCCCGGTCGTCGGCAACTCACGAGAATACGCCAGGGACCCCTTCGCCTTCCTCTCCGCCGTCGGCGACGCCTACTCAGGCATCGCCCAGTTCGACCTCGGCCCGCTCTCGACGTACATGGTCACCGACCCGAGCGACATCGAGCGGGTGCTCGTGAGCGAGGCCGACCAGTACCACAAGCTCGTCTTCGGCGACGCCGTCGACAACCTGCTGGGCGAGGGGCTGCTCCTGAGCGACGGCGAGCACTGGCGCGAACAGCGTGAGCTCGCCAACCCGGCGTTCGCGGCCTCGCGCATCCAGTCCATCGCCGACACGATGAGCCGCATCGCCGCCGAGCACGTCGCCGACTGGTCGGACGGCGACGAGGTGGCGCTGGACCGCGAACTCGCCAAGCTCACGGTGAAGGTCATCGTCGCCGCGATGTTCGGGGTCGAGGCCGACGAGGATACCGTGGAGACGGTCCAGCAGAACCTCGAACCGCTCGGTCGGCGGTTCGAACCCGACCCGCGGCGGGTGCTGGTGCCGGAGTGGGCCCCGACCGCGGAGAACCGGGAGTTCGTCGCCGCCGTGGAGACGCTGGAGGGCGTCATCGACGACCTGCTGGCGCGGCGTCGCGGCACCATCGAGCGCGGCCCCACAGCCGTCAGCGATGTCGGTGAAGACGACCCGGACCGAACAGGTGGGGCGCCGATGGACCTCGCCTCCATCCTGCTCCGGGCGCGCGAGCGCGGCGAGCAGTCCGAGTCCCAGCTCCGCGATGAGCTGATGATGATGCTGCTGGCGGGCCACGACACCACCACGCTGGCGCTCAGCTACACGCTCTACCTCCTGA
>CAYXXM010000023.1:0-13943 GCA_964469085.1 uncultured Haloferacaceae archaeon | reverse complement strand
CCGTGGTCGACATCGCCGACATCGTCGCTGACGTAATGGATCTCACCCCCGACCACGAGTTCACCGGCGGCGACCGCGGCTGGACCGGCGACGTACCAAAGATGCGCCTCGATACCGACAAACTCGCCGAGTTAGGCTACGACGTCCCCGAAGAGAGCGACCAGGCGGTGCGACGGGCGACCGAACAGCTCTACGACGAACTGAGGGCATAGGGGGCCTTCGACCCGGGCTCAAACCTCAAAGGCGGCTTCGTCCCGCAGTTCTCGCTCCCGGCAGACGATTTCGCCGACCGCGCGGTACTCTCCCGGCTCCGGGTCTTCCCAGGAGGCTTCGAACCCGAGTTGACCCCCAGCCGGGACGGTTTCACTGCCGAGCACCTGCATAAACATCTCGCCCTCGTCAGACCGCCAGCGGGTATCGACGTCGTCGGCGTCCCCAGGAGCCGCAGCGTCGTCGACGTTTCCGGGCGTCGCAGCGTCGTCGACGTCCGCCGGGACCACCGACACGCGAATCCGCTGGCTGTCGGAGAATGAGAGCTCAACATCCTCGGTGCCGCGGTTCTCGACCCGCAGGTCGAAGGTTACTGCTCCGTCGGTGGGGTGGGCCTCGAGCGTCGTTTCGAGCATGGCTGATGGCTGCTCGCCTGCGGACAAAAAGTTTCTTGCTGAAGACCGACCTGTGAATTCTGCCGTCGGTTCGTTACTGGGCCTCCTCACGCATATCCGGCGGGAGGAGGTTCGGAATGCCGTCCTCTATCGGGTACGTCTCGCCGCAGTCAGTGCAGGTCAGCGTCCCGTCGAGCACCTCGTCGTCGTCGCGCTCGTCGATGTCGAGGTCCAGTTCGTGTTTGTCCATCGGACAGCAGATGATGTCCATCAGCGACTCCTTCATAAGCCACTGCTGCGGGCGGGGCGGGCAAAAGGATACGGGTTCCAGGGTTATTCAGACCGCCGACGGCTTCGGCGAACGTCGACGGCCCTGTCCCCGGACGAAGGTTGAAGTGGGAAAGCGGGACCACCCGTCGTGTGCGCTGAAAGTCGCCACGGAGCGTCATGCGGTTGTGCGGCCCACCGCTTCGTGGAGATACGTGGCCATCCGGCCTCGAAATCCGAGGGTCGCCTGTTCGCTACGACGCCACGGTCGAAGAACACCCGCTACCAGGGCGTCTCGCGCTCGACGGTCTGGCTACGGTCAGGACCCACCCCGACGGCGTATACCGGCGCGTCGAGTTCCCCCTCCAGATAGGCGAGATACTCCCGTACCGCCTCCGGGAGCGCCTCGTACCCCCCCTCGGCGATTGCGCTCCAGTCCTGCTCACCCCAGGTCTCGAACTCCCGGTATTCAGGTTGACAGGCGGCCCACTCGTCCGCCCGCGCTGGCACCGTTTCGAGCGTCTCACCGTCGAGGTCGTACTGGTGGCAGACCTTCAGTTCATCCAGCCCAGCGAGTACGTCGACGTGGTTGACGGCGATGCCCGTGAACGACGAGCGGCGCGCAGCGTGGCGGAGCATCGGCACGTCCAGCCAGCCGATGCGCCGCGGCCGCCCGGTGACGGTGCCGAACTCCCCGCCTTTCTCGCGGATGGCGTCGGCGAGGTCGGCTTCCTCCTCGGTCATCTCTGTCGGGAGTGGGCCAGCACCCACGCGGGAGAGGTACGCCTTCACGATACCGACAATCTCGCCCTCGCCGATAATCTTCGGCCCCACGCCGGCGCCGATAGCGGCGCCGCCGGCGGTCGGGTTCGAAGAGGTGACGTATGGGTAGTTCCCGTGATCGATGTCGATACTGGTTCCCTGTGCACCTTCGAACAGCAGGTTTGCACCGTCTGTTCGGCGCTCGTAGAGGAACTCACTCGCCTCGACAGCCATCCCTTCCTCCCGAAGCCGCTCCCCGTAGGCCGCGTATTCCGCGACGAGCTCGTCGATGTCGAACTCTTCGCCGGTGTCCACGTCGAACACGCTCTCGGCGATGGCCCGCTTCTGTGGGACGGTGTACTCCAGTCGCTCGCGGAGCACCGCAGGATCGAGCAGGTCGCCGATGCGGACACCCCGCCGGCCGGCCTTGTCCTCGTAGGTTGGGCCGATTCCCCGACCGGTTGTCCCGACTTTCTCGGCGGAGCCGGACTCGTCTTTGTTCGCTTCCTCGCTCGTGTCGAACACCCGGTGGTAGGGCATGATCACGTGGGCGCGTTTGGCGACGCGAACGTCCGGGTCGAGTCCCTGTTCCTGGAGCGCTTCGAGTTCCTCGAACAGGGTCCGTGGGTTAACCACGCAGCCGTTCCCGAGCACGCCGGTCTTTCCGCGGACACTCCCGCTTGGAACCAGCGAAAGCTTGTACTCGACTCCGTTCTCGACGACGGTGTGACCCGCGTTGTCCCCTCCCTGATACCGGACGACGACATCGGCCTCGCCGCCCCAGCGGTCGACGAGGGCCCCTTTGCCCTCGTCGCCGAGCTGGGCTCCGACGATGATGACGGTCATGTGGCGACATTCTTCACCCCCTACTAAACCGGTTACGATGCGGTCACCGTCGGCTGTCCCATCGCTATCGACCAGGGAAACCCGGGTATCGAGAACCCCCGTCTTCGGCCCGAACGGTTAACTACCCCCTCCACGTTAGTTGGGCTGTTCTCCTGCAGGCTGATTCGAGAGTAAGCTTTAAACGCTCGCAAGAGAAGTTAACATATAGCATGATAGACCGGCTTGAGAAGGAAGTTGACATGTTGGAGCGGCATCTTCAGGTGCTGCGAATGGTGATAGAGAATGAACCCATCGGTATCGTGAAGATGTCGAACGAGACGGGCTACCCCCATCACAAGGTTCGCTACTCGCTTCGTGTTCTCGAAGAGGAGAACCTGATCGAGCCGTCGAGCCAGGGGGCGATAACGACCGACCACACCGCAGAGTTCGTCGAGGAACTCGACGAGAAACTCGACGGTACCGTGGACAAGCTCAGGTCGATGCGTATCGAATCTGCGCCAGAAGCCGACAACTGAACGGCTCGTTCTTCGATATCGGGGTGGAAACAACTACAGTTCGGGGACACTGACGTGGAACTCGTCATCGCCTGATTCAACCAGACAGAGGTGATAGCCACCTTTGCGGGAGAGCTTGACGAAGCTCTCGTGGGGGTCTCGGCTCAGGATTCCGGTGCCGGTCGAGGACTCGGCTGTCTCCAGTGCGTCCGGCTCGTAGTAGCTCGTCGTGACGAAAAACGCCGCGGCAAGCCCTGACTGCGCTTTGGCGACAGGCGTCGCGTTCTCGATGAGTGTCGCGAGCATCGAGTCCGTTGCTGGTTCCCGGGAGTCGTTCAGGTCCGCGACGACCAGCGCGTCGCCCATCCGGTCTCTGAGAATCACGTCGAAGGTGACGGACTTGGCCGGAGCTTCCTCGTCCTGCTCGCCCGGTAGTTCGACGGAGCCCTGGAACTCGACGCGGTCGATATCCGGAATCGCGTCGAACAGCTTGCCAAGCGCCGATTGGCTTCCGGTTTCCAGGACATCGTGGATGAACTCCTGGACCAGCCAGCCGGCGAACCCGTACTCTGTCGTGCCCTCGAGCCACTCGTCGTACGGATTCCCGTCGACGACGGCGCCCCGGGCCTCGAAGTCGGTGTGCTGTTCCAGCCGCAGGTTTGCGTTCACGTCCGCACGGTCCGCCGCTCCGTCATGAGCATCCTCGAGGGTGGCACCGCCCTGCCGGTCGTACCGCACGAACAGGTTGGTCCCAGTGAGCGCGCGGTCAGCCGAGACCTCGTGGTCACCTTTGGGACGATGGTCCTCGACCTCCGAGAGATCGGACTCGGCGTCGGAGAGCTCCGACTCCAGCCTCTCGACCTCGGACTGGAGCTCCTCGATTTCACGCTCGAGTTCGTCGGCCTTCGCCTCGGCTTCCTCTCGCTCCGACTGGAGCCGGTCGTTTTCGGACCGGAGCTGGTCGTTCTCCCCCTGCAACTCCGTGACCCGCTCTTGGAGCCGATTCCGTTCGTCTCTGAGCGCTTCAACCGATGCGCCGGCCTGCCGGCCCGCGCCTGCTGCCGACGCGCCTGCGGGTTCGACTCCGCCCGGAACCTGCTCGGCCATGTCGACGGACTCTGCTGGGTCCAGCGCCGGAATCGTCTTCGCACCCCGCCATCGCTGTTCCGCAGCGGTGCCGGCCCCGCCTGCCGGCTGGCCGCCCGAATCCGCCGCGCGACCCGATTCCGAGGCCGCTTGCTGGGTTCCGCTGTCCCCGGTATCGCCACCGGAGCCCTCCGCTGTGGCCCTCGGTGATGCACCCTGGGATTCGCTCTCCGCCGTCCGGTCCGTGTCAGCCGGCCCTTCCGCCGTACTGTCAGCACTCGCTGTTTCCGTACCCCCCGACTCAGCTTCGGCGTCTTCGATAGGCTCTGCTGTCGTGTCGCCTTCGGCCGGTTCCTCGGCGCTGGTGGCTCCTGTCTCGCCGGAGGGGCTGGCTGCGCCCCCGGATGAGGCGTCTTCGGCGTCGCCCCCAGGGATGTCGATGATGTCCAGGTCGACCGTGTTGACCTCGTAGATACCGACTTCGTCGTCGGCACGCTCGAACGCCTCGTCACCGGTGAGGCGCTCGGCGTTGTTCCCGACGAACGCGACGCTCATCGACTTCCCGCCGTAGTAGGCGACGTAATAATCCCCCGACAGGACGTTCTCCGAGAGCTCGACGTAGCCCGTGAAATTTCCCGACTCGAGTGTGTTGTTCACCTCGGATAGTGGAGTGTCTTCGCTGTAGTACTCCGCGCGCGTCTCGCCACCGGTGTGTTGCATCGCGAACAGGAGCGGAAGCGCCGGGTCCGGTGCTGTGTAGGCGGTGCCGTCGTCCTCGGCGAAGCCGTCCATCTCGCCGTCGAAGACGCCGATGCCCCGGCCGTTTAGCATGAATAGCCAGGACTCGCCGTTGGTAACGGCTCCGCTGAACTCGCGGTCGGCGAGTTCGTGCAGTCCGTCGTAGCCGTCGGTGAACGGCTCAGAGTTCCACTCTGTCACTCGCTCGACCGTGTTACTGTTCATCGTTGAAGTTGTGCCACGGTGTGGGCAAAATACTTTCCGGAGCGAACGCCGCATCTAACAGATCACTCACGTTTCGCTGGGACCGTGGGGCGACTCTCGCGTAGATTCGATACCTATCCGGCAAATACTGTGGACAAACCGGCTCCGGGAGGTGACGAGTCCTGCCAATGGAGTGGGCGCGGCTGGCGCTCACCCCACCGAGCGGACCGTCACTGAAACCGTGGGGGGCACGAGCAGCGACAGGAACGCGATGAACGACGGAGCGACGCCGATGGCGACGGGTAACGACCCAGTTACCACCAGCCACCCCCAGCCAGCGGCGACGACGGTGATGCCGAACGCGGTGCCGGCCGCGAACGCGCGTTCCACCGAACGTGACGCCAGCGCAAACAGCAGCCCCGCGACGGCCAGTCCGGCGGGATGCAGATACGTCGCGAGCAGGCCAATGAACCAGGCCAGCGACGAGGCCACCTCTGCGTACCTCCCGGTCCGAATTGGGGCGAGTCGGTCCCCGACCGACGTCATCGACGACACCATCGCACGTCACGTTCGAGTGGGGCCGGGGCCATCAATCCCCCGTTCGGGTCCGTCCCGAAAAGCTATGACCCGTCAGTCACTCATCCGTCCCGTGTCGCCCTGGTTCCCAGCCGCCGTTCGACGGCGTTCGAACCGCCAGTGGGCCCGCCTCACGGGTCCAGCGGCCGCCACCATCGCTATCGGCAGTATTCTCCTGGCCACGGTGCTCTCCCGGACGTTCTCCTGGCGGACGAGCGCACTCTCTGACCTGGGAACCGCCGGACCGACGGCGTGGCTGTTCAACGGATCCCTCGTCCTCGCGGGCCTTCTCGCGCTCCCGTACGCGTGGGCGCTCTGGACCGGCGCGGCCGACCAGCTCGGTCACCTGCGGGCGGGAACGTTCCTGGTCGCGATTCTCGGAATGGCCGGTATCGGGCTCTTCCCCGCGGGGAGACCGGCGCACCTCCCGCTCGCGCTCGTCTTCTTCGTGTTCGCGTCGCTGACGCTGCTGGTCGACGGCGTGGCTCGCTTTCGCCTGAAAACGGGGAAGGTAGCGCTGCTCGCCGGACTGGTCTCACCGTCTATCTGGCCGATCTGGGGACTGTGGACCGCGCCCGGCGGCGGTATCGCGGTCCCGGAGTTCGTCGCCGCCGTGCTGTTCGCGGGCTGGATCGGTCTGTTGAGCCCCGAGAGACCGGGCTATCTGGACTAATCCCGCGCGATTTCGGCGAACCTGTCGATGGCCTCGTCGTTCCCGACGACGAACAGCATGTCTTCCTCCCGGACGACCATCCCCTCGTCGATACCGGTCAGGACCTCGCCGTCCCGTTCGACGGCCAGGACCGTACAGTTCGTTCGCGCGCGCAGGTCGATCTCCCGGAGGTTGCGTCCGGCGAGCGCGGGCGCCTGCATCCGCACCAGTTCGACCTGTGTCTCGGGCGTGATGACCTCCTCGTCGAGCAGTTTCGAGGCGAGCATCCGGCCGCTGACCGTCGGCAACGAGAGCACGTACTCCGCGCCGGCGCGGTAGAGCTTCGGCTTGGAGTCGGCGTTGTTGGCGCGCGCGATGATCTCCACCTCGGGAGCGACCCGATTCGCGACCAGCGCCGCGAACAGCGCGGCGGTGTCGTCCTCGACGGCGAGCACGAGGCTTCGCGCGGTGGAGAGTTCGGCCTCCTCCAGCGCGATGGGGTCGGTCACGTCGCCGACGACATCGACGCCCGGACGGTCCTCGATGTCCAGGATGGTCGTCGGGAGGCCGGATTCGATGACGGCCCGGGCGACTGCGGATCCGACGACGCCGTAGCCGGCGACGACCACGCCACCCTGACGGTTGCGGCGCGTCTCCGAGAGCGTCAGTTCTCGCATCTGCTCGACCTCCTCGGGTTCGCCGCCGACCAGCAGAATCGTGTGCTCGTCGATGACCCGGTCCGGGTCGGGCGGCGAGACGAATTCGCCGCGGAACCAGGCGCCGATGATGTTTGTCCCCGTGAACTCGTCGATGCCGCATTCGGCGATCGTTCGCCCTTCGATGGGGGAGCCGCGATGGACCAGGAGTTCGGCGATGTCGAGGTCGTCGCCGATCTCGATGGAGCCGCCGACGTCCGTCTGGACTGCCGAGGTGGCTTTCCCCGCGAGTGACTCCCCGAGCAGTTCGCGAGGCTGGACCACCTCGTCAGCGCCCGCGAACCGGTGGTAATCGGCGTTGCTCTCGTCCTCGACCAGACTCAACAGCGCCGTCTCCGGGGCGATGTGCCGCGCCGCAAGGATGATGCTGGCGTTGATCTCGTCGTCGTCGGCGGCGACGACTGCGTCGGCATCGGCGACGTCCACGGCTCGGAGCTGGTCCACGTCCTCGGGGTCACCGTTGACCACCGGCACCCCGCGCTGGTGGAGGCTGTCGGCGGTCTCGGCGTCCGGTTCGACGACGACGTACTCCTTCCCGCGCTCGCCGAGTTCCTCCACGAGCGTCTCGACCGGCGGGGAGAACGAGCAGATGACGGTGTGCCCATCTCCGTCGTAGGACGTCGCGGGGGTGGAGGCAAACGCCTCGGCGAACAGCGGGAGGATGAACGCCGGTAGCGTGAGGAAGATGAGCGCGACGCCGGTCAGCTGCATCGCCATCGAGATTACGTACAGCGGCGTGGACTGCAGGTCCCCGGAACGTTCACCGTACCCGACGGTGGTGAACGTCTCGACGACGACGTGGAGCGACTCGACGAAGCTGATCTGAACCCCCTGGACCGCGCCGAGTGCGAACTGATAGAGGAGCGCGTACAGCACCATCACGACCGCTGTGCCCGTCAGATAGAGTCCCGCTCGGCGTACCGGGCTGGCCATGGGCGAGCGTCGCGCCGGAATGGTTAAAAGCCGCCGGCTGGGCAGGCGGCGCCGACGGAATGGTTAAAAGCCGCCGGCTGGACAGGCGGCGCCGACGGAATGGTTAAAAGCCGCCGGCTGGGCGGGCGGCGCCGAAAGCCTAAGCCGTCCCGGCACGCACAGATGGCTGTGACCCGAGAGGTGACCCACGACGCGGAGTCGCCGCGGATTCTCGACGCCGAGGACATCGACGACGAGAAGGGCGACATCGCAGTCTGTCGCTGCGGACTCAGCGAAGACGCCCCGTTCTGTGACGGCTCCCATCGCCGAACCAACGACGAGGGCGCCGGTGTCTACCGGTACGTCGACGGCGAGCGGCGCCGCGTCGAGAGTGTAACGTTCGCGGACGGCGAAACCGTCGAGTACGACGCCGGCGAATCGTCGGACCAGTAACCAGACGCTACCACGACCGAGAGTTCAAGCTGGATGCCGGGACCAGACCGGCCTGTGCACCGAACTGGCCATCTCGGCATCGCGCTGCTCGTCGCCGCCCCCGTCGGCTCGCTCCTCGTCGCCGCTGGCGCTCCATCCGTGGCGCTCGTCACGGGTGCCGTCCTGGTCAGTTTCGCGACGATGCCGGACGTCGACCACCACGTGCCGTTAATCACCCACCGGGGGCCGACGCACTCACTGCTGTTCGCCGTACTCGTTGGCGGCGCACTCGGTGTGGGTGGCCAACTGGTGAGCCAGTCCGGCGGCAGCAATCTGTCCGGTCTTCTGCTGGCCCTGGATGGAGTGTACGGCCTCGGAATCGGGAGCACCGGCTTCCTCATCGGGTTCCTCGCCATTGTCGCGCACCTGCTGGGGGATGTCCTGACACCCGCTGGTGTCCCGCTGTTCTGGCCATCACCAACCGCGCACAGTCTGAACTGGGTCAAGTCCGACGACCTGATTTGCAACTACGGGCTGCTCGTACTGGGTTCCGTCGCGGTGCTCGGGGCCGTCGTCTTCGCGAACCGTCCGCCGCCGTAGCGATTTCGGGTTCACCGGGGAGAGACAATTACCTCGGTCGCCCAGTGTTCGAACCCCAGCGAGTTGGCGAGGGCCACCGAGGCTGAGGCCGACACCGGGGTCCGATAATGCGGCCACACCTCCTCGTCGCGGTCGACCGTGGCGGCGACGACTCGGGAGACCACCGCCTGGCCGTACCCCTCCCCCCGATGGTCCGTGTCGACGACGACGCCGACGTCGCCGAACGGCGGGTCGCCAAGTGTCGCCGCGGCCACCAGTTCGCCGTCACGGAACAGGCCAGCGCTGCGGTCGGCCCGGAACGTGGGTGATGCACGTGCCCATTCGTCGTCCGGAACGCGCTCGCGCAGCGCCTCGAACGACGCCTCGTCGGCCGCGTCGAGGAGTCGAGCGTCGTCCTGGGAAGATACCGTCGATGGCTCGACGTACCTGTGTTCGACCGGACCATGAACATCCGCGGATTCACGAACATCGGCGGCTTCGGCATCTTCGGCCGCGAGCACGCGCCGAACATCCACTCCTACGGCTCGGAGGGGGTTCTGGCCGAAGTCCTGCGTCCTGGCGGAGAGCCGGTCGTGTATTCGTTCGGGGCTGCTAATCACGGTCGCATCGCCCCGTCGAAGCACCCGAACGGTCTGGGAGTCCGAGCGCCTGCAGAAGGTGACGCCCGCCTCATCGAACGCACCGGGCGAACAGCCCAGCCGGTTGGCCCAGTGGCGACGGAGTGCGGCGCGGGTGGGCGGGGCAAGGGCCACGGCGCTGCGTCGGGCCGCGCGGCTCAAAAACGGTCGGCCTGCAACTCCGCCCGCTTGAAGTGCAGCGCCGCCGAACTGTCGGCCATGTCCGAGCCGACGCTCGACGATGACGCGATGACCCGCTTCGAGGTGCCCGAGTTCGTCAACCTGCCCGAGGATCTTCAGGACCGAATCAGCGAGGAGCACGACGAGGCCGGGTTCACCCCGAACGTGTTCTCGGCGTTCGCGTCCAAACCCAGCCACTTCCGGGCGTTCTTCGAGTACCACGACGCGCTGGTCGACGACACCGCACTGGACCGCGAGGAGGTGGAGATGATTGTCGTCGCCGTCTCCGGGCGCAACCACTGCTACTACTGCAACGTCGCCCACGGCGCGCTGCTGCGCATCTACTCGGGGAACCCGGAGCTCGCTGACCAGCTCGTGGCGAACTACCGGCAGGCGGACATCAGCGAGAAGCGGCTGGCGATGCTCGACGTGGCGGTGAAGCTGACAGAGGCCCCCGACGAGGTGACCGAGGCCGACCTCGAGCGGCTTGCGGCGGTGGGCTACAGCGCCGAGGCGATGTGGGACATCGCCGCCGTGACGGCGTTTTTCAACCTCAGTAACCGGATGGCGATGTTCGCGGACATGCGCCCCAACGAGGAGTTCCACACGATGGGGCGGTAGGTCAACAGATCACCGGGGTCCCGAACTGCGGTACAGAAGCGCTACTCCTCGGTCATCCGGTCGACCTCCTCCCGCACCTCCTCCAGCTTGTCCTGTAGATCGTCGATACGTGCGTTGGCGGCGTCGGCGCCTTCGACGCTCCCGATTCGCCACAGCCGGTTCCGAATCCCCTCGGTGTAGGCGTCGATCTCCTCCGCCGCGGTGTACGTCTGCTGGTCGGCGAGGAAGTGCAGAAGCGTCCACCAGCCGGCAGGGACTGGCCCCTCGTCGGGATGCTCGTCGACTGGCGCGAGTCGCTCACCCTCGTCGAACTCCTCGAAGACGTGTTTCGACATCCGACTGGAGAGGAACTGTAGTTCGGCGACGGTCTCCGCACCAGTCGGGCCGAACGTCTCGCTGTCGTCCTCCGGCGTCACCTCCCAATCTGTTGCCAGCCCCTCCGTCACAAGCTCGTCCCAGCGACCGGATTCCGCTTCGATGAGTGCGTCCACGTCGCCAGCCAGGTGGAGACGGACCTCGCCACCCGCCGACTCCGGGGCGTGTCCGTACCGGAGGAAGCCCACGTCGGTGCAGTCCTCGCGTTCGGGCAGCCGCTCCATCGCGGGCAGGACGTACGCCCGGATCAGGCGCTCGTCACCGTCGACACCGTCGGTGCCGAACGTCACAGTCGTTTCAGTCACGCTCCATGACTGGACCGCACGCCCGAAAACGGTTCGCGAAGAGGCAGCCACGACAGAACCAATATACGCCCCGCCCACCTCCGGGGATACATGACCGACACGTCCGCGCTGAACGCCTGGTTCGCTGGCGTCGACCCAGGCGACGTCGACGACGCCGCCAGGGCCATCCGCGACGGGAGCGGCGACGCTCCGGCTGACTGGCCAGCACTCGCCGTCGAGTCCGGGTTCGCTGACGACGAGGACGCGTATTACGACCTGCTCCACGACGCGACCATCAGGGCCGCCCGCGAGGCAGCCCGAGCGGCCGAACAGGCCGACGATCAGCAGCTCGTCCACGCGCTGCGAGCGATGGACGACATGGCCAGAAAAGTAGTATAGTAGCTCCCCTCGGAATCGAGGGAGATGAGGGGCTAGCGTTCCCCCCCTGACAGTACGCTTCCTAGAATTACTAAATGCATATTCATCCCCGATCCGCTATTCGTGCTTGCGATAATTATGCCCGAAGTTTGGATCCAGGTTCGGACACCGTCTTTAGTATGACTTCGTGATTTGGTGTATTGAACCTCCCTCAGATTCGATTTCGCCCCAGTACTTGTATTCTATTTCTACATGTCGTTTAAGCATATCTTCTTCAATTTCTGGCGGTGTTTCGTAGCGCTCTTTCAGTTTTGATTCCGGAATATCCGCTAGTTTGTTCACATCGGCATCACCGAGGCAATCCTGTGACTCAGAGAGAACCGCATTGCCCATATTTTTAAAGATTAGAGCAGCAGATTCGTCAGCACTCATGATAGCATCTGTAAGAATTGGAACTTCATCAAGGTAAAGGGAAGGGGACAATTCTGAAGTTGGTCGCTGATCCAACATCGTAGGAATGCTATAGCGGTCATTTGTGTCCGTATACTGGCCTAGTCTTAACTCCGGCTCAACGACAATCGCATTAATATTCGATGGTGAAGACGCATCTACTATTCTTATTAGTTCCTCGGGGAGTGCCCCCCATTCATCAATAATCGAGACATCTGACACAAGCTCGCCAAGCAGTTTTTCGGTTAGCTTCGAAAGTGCTTGATTGAATCGGGGGGCAGTGTAATATACATTTTTCACATCAGTAAATCTATCTTTAGCTCGTATCTCATAGGTGGAGACTTTGTTGACTTCTTGTTCTGATTGCTGATAGCCAGAGATTGTAGATAGAACCTCCCGAATTCGAAAGTTTGACTCAAGTGATTCCTTGAATTTTTGTCGAAATGACTCAACCCTTTCACCATCTAAGTCAGATTCCTTTATTGTCTCTACCTGCTGTTCTTCAAATTGCTTCTTAGCTAATCGATGAGCTTCTAGAAACGCAACATCCTGTTTGTAGGTACTCACCTCTTCCGCACCCAGGATAGAGCTTGGCTCACCCTCCTCAAACAGATCCTTTCTTTCTACACGATTGAAGAGCATGGCGGCGCTCTCCGTGGTTGGTACTGGAGTGTTCTCATCAGTCAGGATCGCATCTGCGACGGATTCGTTGATCAGGATTGGTCCAATTTTGAAATAGAAATCGAGCAACCAAGTTTGTTCAGCAGTGCTGAAACTAAATGCCTCCCCTGGTAGCGTAGTTTCGAGCTCATGTCGCCGTTGCCAATTATCCCAGTTAACTGGATCATCAAAGTTGAAACTGGCATAGATTCTTGAAATACGCTCTAGGGGGGATCTCGATTTTTGATAAGATTCGATAGTATACCGGAGGGCCTGTTCTACAAATTTTTCGTCTACAGTCTCGTTGCTGCTAGCACGAACGAGCCACGCGATAACGGCAAAGCGGGTTTTCTCTACTAAATAGGTCCTTTGATGGAGCAAATCTTCTGGTGTTGCGGAACCATCTTGAGATGCCTGCTGTTCAGGATCGCTAACGTCGATTTTTGAGCCCGTATCGAGGGCTCGCCACCATAACTTGAAAAATTCCACTTCTTCATCAAGAGTAGAAGTATGATATATCTCCTTGTATCCACGAATAAGCCCAGCTAATACATCATCCCCGTTGTATCCGTCTTCTAAGACACGTCTACTGAATTCTGAATTTGCATCATGAAGCTGGCGAACAAATTTCATTACGGTACTCTCGGTATGACAATTACTCTTCTGTAAACGTCGATAGCCATCTTGTTGGATACCGAGTAACTCTACAAGAGGTTGGCTCAAGTCATATCTAACTGAATCAATGATTGGACCATATAGAGAAGTAATCACCGGACGTATACAGTCTTCCGTGGAATCACGTGAGATAGTATATAGATACTGATAATTTTGCTCTGATTCTCGGAGGAAATTATTCACGAACGAGCGTATTTCTGGGGTGATCTCGTCATATTCGTCAACTTCAGAGAGTAAGTGTTCAATTACTTCGCTAATATCATCTAAACTATCCTCTAACTCCCTGTGATCATTATTTTGAATATCTTTGGCGCTTTGGGATGCGAGATATCGGAGTTTTGATTCTACAGTAGCAATATCCATCTTATTGGTTCGTTATTCTTAGCGAGGCCTTTAATTGACCTTCTGCTTTTTTCCTTGTTGATTTGGCCAAATCACCACGGTAGGTCAGGACAACTCTATCATCATTACTAAGCGCACGCCCGAGTTGAGGTATCGCTACGATACCTTCGGCTTCATTATCAATAGTGTTCACACACTCAGACAGCTTCTGAAGATGAATGTCCGCAATTTTTCCGCTAACATTGATTTCAGATGCGGTGATTGCATGAGTATTATCTCGGATTGGCATTATTGGTGGTGGAGTAGAGTAGCCTACCGTCGATTTCAAGATCGATTTTTCTAGGTTCTCGATGCTAGGTTGGAAAGCATCTGAAATATCAGTTTTCACATCTCTTGTGACGTATTTTCGATCTTCAGAGCCTGTCCGAAAAACATCGACACAACAGCCCCCTAAATCCCGTCTCCAGTTGA
>CAYXXM010000022.1:3960-14001 GCA_964469085.1 uncultured Haloferacaceae archaeon | reverse complement strand
GAGAACGACCAGTACCCGTGGAACCAGGGCGGGTACGGTGACAACGCGTACGAACCGCACGGCGTCTCCTGTACCGTGGAGGAATGACGATGGCCGAACCTGGCGAAATCGCCATCATCCATCTGACCGGACGGCTGGTCGACGGTCCCGAGGCCGGCGAGGTGTTCGAGACCACCGACGTCGATGTCGCCCTCGAAGAGGGAATATACCACGACAATCGCGACTTCAAACCCCTCGAGTTCCGACTCGGTGAGGGTCACGTCATTTCGGGGCTGGACGAAGCCGTCCAGGAGATGTCCGAGGGCGAGCGCAAGACTGTCACCCTCGCCCCCGAAGAAGCGTACGGGAGTATTGACGAGCGTTCGATCGTGACCGTCCCGCGCGACGAGATCGAAGAACGTAGCGGCAAAACGGCCGAGGTCGGTGAGTTCGTCGAAAGCGAAACGGGGGAGTTCGGGTGGATAACGGAGGTTGATGAGGAAACCGTCACAGTGGACTTCAACCACGAACTCGCCGGCGAACGTGTCGAGTTCGACATCAACGTGTTGTCAACGCACGCAGCGGACACGAGAACCTCGAGCAAGGAGGCGACCGCCTGAAACCACCTTCCTGCGGGTTTCAGCTAATACTGTCGAACGGCCTGCTTTCAGCGCCCTCGTTCGACCCTTCTGCGACTGCCATCCCGTCCATGTCGAAGTACCCCTTGACGAGTTGGGATTCAGCCTGCCGTAGTCGGTAGGATACAGTCGATTGCGGGACGTCAAGCGTCTCAGCAAGTTCCGCAGTCGTGATCTGACGCGGCGTCTCGTAGTAGCCGTGGTTGATGGCTTTTCGCAACATCTTTCGCTGTTCCTGGGACACCGAGACGGATGCCAACGAGTCGAAGTTCCATTGGCTAACGCCATTGAAATGGCCGAAATCCGCCGAGATACCGTCGGCGAGCGATTCGCGAAGGGACTCATAGAACTCTTCGATATTCTCATTAGATCGGGTGAGTATCCGCGTCTCATGCGTATCACCCCGGCGCTGTGACTGAATAATGAATCCTCGCTCGAGACGTCTCGCCGCAATCGCGTAGACGGAGTTACAGGTATGGAGACGCTCGACGAACATGTACGTGACCAACGAGGTAGCCGACCGTTCGAGCACTGACGGGTGGCGTACTGCCCCACACGTCGATTCAGTCATCTCCTCTTTTGGCCTGCCGGTGGAGCATCTGATTGCCTCCACTTTATCGAGAACCGGTTCGGGGGCGACAAACCGCTCGACGAGCCAGTGGCAGTCCCGACTGCTGGAAGCATTAATCGACTGCGCAGTCAACGACGGCTCCTCCAGAAATAGATCCATAAACTCGTCAGCACCCTTATCATAGTTCAATTTGAATGCAAATTCTCGCATACAGGTGCGGTTTACCGGGTCTACAGTGATAAATGTTGAATGCGATCAGTAGCTGAACGGTTGGATTGCGAAAACTCCCGCCTCGTCACTCACCCCAGCATGGAGTTGTCGGTCACCATGGGAACGACCCCGTGCTTCATCCAGGTCGAATCACCCCGGCAGGCTGTGCCGTTTCGGGTGTACAGGAATATAGTGGCACCGGCTGATCTCCGTATCCTTCTCCCTCATCAGTACACCAGTCGCCGACTCGTCGAGGCTCCGTGACTCTGCCGGCCTGGGTCCGTTTTCCCAAACACTTTGCCCGTAGGAGATGGGTTCCGCGTATGCTCGACGCGCTCGGGGACCTGCTTCGCCTGCTCGCCGTGCCGCTGTTCGGCTGGGCAGCGCTGCGGGACGTCCGCACCCGCCGGGTGCCGAACCGGGTGTGGTACGTCCTCGGCGCGCTCGGGGCGGTCCTGCTCGTCGCGGACCTCGCAGCCTGGTACCCCTACGCCGGCCCCTTCGCCACGCTGCACCTGATTCAGGTCGGCGCCAGCCTGTTTTTCGTCGCGCCGCTGGGCTACGTCTTCTGGCGCATCGGCGGCTTCGGCGGCGCCGACGCGAAGGCGCTGATGACGCTGGCGGTCCTGTTCCCGACGTACCCGACCTACTACCTCCCCCAGCAGTTCGTCGCGCTGGGGCTGCCGCCGGTGTTGCCGGCCCAGCCGACCGCAATCGGCGTCTTTTCACTGACCATTCTCACCGACACGGTGCTCGTCGGGATGGCGTTCCCGCTCGTTCTCGCGGCTCGGAACCTCGCCGCCGGGCGGGTGGGAACGGCGATGTTCTTCGGCCGGGTCGTCCCCGTTCCGACGCTGCCGGCGGTCCACGGCCGGTTGTTCGAGACCAGAGCGGGATTCACCCGCTCGGGGCTGGATCTGGATGCGCTCCGGATGTATCTGCGCTGGCGTGGCTGCTCGCTCGCGACGCTGCGGCACAACGCCGACAGCTATCGGAACCCCGAGAGCATCGGTGCGACCACCCCCCCGACCGACGGCGCCGTGGACCCGGAGGGGGTGGACGTCGTCGGCGAGGACCGAGGATCGCTGCTCGCTGACGGGAGCGGGTCACCGCCCACGAACGGCGACGATTCATCGCCGCCGGACGGTGATGACGCGGCGCAGTCGAACGGTGGCGACGTTGGGAAGGCCGACAACGTCGACCCGTCGACGCAAATCCGCGATGACGGGAGACAATCCGGCGGCGTGGACGCGACGACCGCCGGCGAGACAGGGCCTCCAGAGGGGACGCTGGAACCAGAGAAACTCCCTCCCGACGACGAACTCATCGACGACCCGTGGGGTGCCGAGCGGTTCCTCGACGATATCGAGCACGCCGCGTACGGCACCGACGCCGAGACGTTGCGGGAGGGGCTGGAAACCGTCGTCGCCCGCGAGCGGGTCTGGATCTCCCCTGGCCTGCCGTTCATCGTCCCGATGTTCGTGGGCCTCGTCGTCGCATTGACCTACGGCGACCTGCTCTACGGACTGTTGCTGGCGGTCGGCCTGGTCTGACAGGGGGCGACGACTGCTCGGCCGATGCGAAAAGACGTATGGGGCCGAACGCCCACCGTGAGAGTATGACCGACGCCACCGACCTCGACGTCGACTTCGGCGACGACGGTCTCGTCCCCGCCGTCGTCCAGGACGCCGCGGATGGCGAGGTGCTGATGCTCGCCTACGTCTCGCCCGAGGCGCTCCGGCTGACCGCCGAAACCGGCCGGGCCCACTACTACTCTCGCTCTCGCGAGCGCCTCTGGGAGAAAGGCGCCACCAGCGGCAACACCCAGGCCGTCCAGGATGTCCGGGTGGACTGTGACGCCGACAGCCTGCTCTACGTCGTCGAGCAGACGGGCGGCGCCTGCCACACCGGCTACCGCTCGTGTTTCCACCGCTCGGTGACGGGCGTCGACGACGGTGAATCTGTCACCGTCGAGGAGACGGGCGACAAGGTGTTCGACCCGGACGACGCCTACGACGGATGATGGGGGTCCCTGAGGAGCCCGACGCTGAATCGCTCGCCAGGGAACTCGAGGCCGCCCGCGACGAACTCGACGCCGTCGAGGGCCGTATCGCCGACTACGGGGAGGACGCCGTGCGGGCGGTCGACGACGCCGTCGCGGAGGCGCGGGGGCTGCTCGCGCGCTACGAGGATTCGGCGACCGGGACGGGGGATTTCGAGGCGTATCTGGAGCTCCAGAGCCTGTTCGTCGAACTGACCGAGAGCCTCCCCGCGGAGCTCCCCGAACGGGAGCGGTTCGAGGAGGCCAACGAGGCGCTGGACCAGCGGACCATCTCCCAGAGCGACATCGAACACGCCCGGAAGGCGCTCGCCGAGGCGGCCGACGTCGCGGCGCTGCTGGACGAGCGCGACGCGGCCCGACAGCGCGTCGACGACGCCGAGCACGCGGTGGCCGAGCGACTGACCGCCGTCGAGGACCGCCTGGCGGAACTCGACCGGCTCCGGGAACTCAGCGAGGTCGACCTCTCGGCACCGACCGACAGACTGACCGAGCCGATCGAGCGCTACGACGATGCGGTCCGGGACGCGTTCGCGGCGTACCGCTCGACAGCGCCTGCCCGCGAACTGCTCGGGTTCGTTCGAACGACCCGGTTCTACCCGCTGGTTCCGTTCACACAGCCGCCGCCCGAACTCGTCGACTATCTTGACGAGCACCCGGCCGGCGAGGAACCCGTCCCGACGCTGCTTTCCTACGCCGAGTTCTCGCAGTCCAAACTGGACCACTACGTCGAGGACACCACCGCGTTCCGCACGACGGTGCCGGTCCACCGTACCTATCTCGACCGGCTGGGGCCGGAGCCACTGACAGTCGGCCACCCGCCGCCGCCCGCAGCCATGCTGCGCCATCGCTCGGCGGAGCTGGTTTCGGTCGTGGGCCGGTTCGCCGACGAGGAGACCGTCGCCCTGGCCCGCGAGTTGGGGGCGCTGGCTCGCCGAGAGGAGTACGAGCGACTCAGAGCGGCCGCCGTCGCCGAGACCGAACTCTCCGCGGACCAGCGGGCGGCGCTGGAGTCCGGCGAGCACGAGACGGAGTACGACCAACTCAGTGCCGAGACGGAGCGGTTGGAACAGTTACTGCGAAAAAATTGACGGCGATGCCCGACGCGGCCGGTGCCGCGTCGGTTGGGGCGGTTCGCTGCGCCGGTTGGCCCGTGTAAAACCGGAATCGGCGCTCCCGTGCCGGGCAGGACGGGCGTGATTTCCGGGCCACGTCCGACGCAATTTCCTAACGAATGGGACTGCAATAAGGGTACGCAATCACGCCGTCACCTGTCACTTTACGGGGGCTCTGGCCGCGCGCGCTCGAGCTCCGACTCGACGGTGTCAGCGAGCGCTTTCGCGCGCGCTGCCTCGCGGGCCTCGGCATAGATGCGGACCTTCGGTTCGGTGCCCGAGGCACGGACGAGTACCCACGCGTCGCCGTAGTCGAGGCGATAGCCGTCGACGGTTTCGGCCTCGACGTCGGCCGCCCGGGCGTACGCCTCGGCGGCGTCGAGCATCGCCGTGAGTTCGGCCTCGTCGTCGTACGCGAGGTTGCGCCGGACGTTCTCGTAGGCGGTGAAGGGCTCGACCACCTCGCTGACCGGGGCCTCGGTCAGTAGCTCGAGGAACTTGGCGGCGATGAACGCGCCGTCCCGAACCAGCCGGAAGTCCGGGTAGAAGATGCCGCCGTTCCCCTCGCCGCCGATGGGGACGCGCTCGCCCTCGGCCTGGAGCTCCTGGATGCGCGTGATGATGTTCGTCGCGCCGATGGGCGTGAGTTCGAGATCCGCGCCCACGTCCTCACAGATGTCGACCAGTCGCTGGGAGACGTTGACCGCGGCGACCGTCGAATCGCCCGGCTCAAGCGCCTCCGCAGCCAGCGCCGCGAGCGAGGCGTCGCCCTCGACGTACTCGCCGCGCTCGTCGAAGAAGATGGCTCGGTCGGCGTCGCCGTCGTGGGCGATGCCGACGTCCGCGTCCGCCGCGGTAACGAGGCGGGCCAGGTCGTCGAGGTTCTCCTTGACCGGTTCGGGGTCGCGCCCCGGAAACTGGCCGTCGGGCTGGCCGTTGACCGTCACCACGTCACAGCCGAGCCGGCGGAAGAACGCGGGACTGGTGAGCGCGCCCGCGCCGTGGCCGGGGTCGAGTGCGACGGTGAGTCCAGCATCGTCGATGGCCTGACGGTCGACCGCGTTCAGCAGTTCCTCGACGTACGCCTCGTTGACGCCGTCCACGCGGGTCGACGAACCGACCCCGGCCCAGCCAGCGCTGTCGAACTCCTCGGCCAGCAGCCGCTCCTCGATGCGTTCCAGCTCCGAGACGGAGAGCTCCACGCCATCGCCGCTGACGAGTTTGACGCCATTGTACGCTGGCGGGTTGTGGGAGGCAGTGATGACGACGACAGGCACACCCTCCACGTCGGCGTACCTGACCGCCGCGGAGGTCGGCGTGACGCCAAGTCGCTCCACGTCCGTGCCGACGCTCGTGAGCCCGGCGTCTGCGGCGTTGGCGAACATCGCCCCGGTGGTTCGGGTGTCGCGCGCGACGGCCGCGCGGTCGGCGGCCCAGACCGTTCCTGCGGCCTTGGCGACCCGCAGGACGAACTCCGCGGTCAGCTGCTCGCCGGCGACACCGCGAGTGCCGCTGGAGCCGAAGACCTTCATTCAGTCTGTGGTGGTGTGGCCGGGGTAAAAGCCGTTCCGAACGGTGATGGCGGGTCGTTACTCGCCGCTGGTGTCGTTGAGCGCGCTGTTCAGCTCGAAGAGTTCTCTCACGACGTCGCTGTCCGCGACGCGGTACCGACGGGGAGACGTGTTAGAGACTTCCTCGATGAGCTCGACTTCGAGCAGGAGGTCGGTGTAGTTACCGACGGTCTGTCGCGTGACCCCAGCGTGGTCTGCGAGTTCGGTCTTGTTCACCTCACGGTTCGGCGGGAGGTCGAGCAACGCGTCGACGAGAATTGGAACGGCATCGTGCTGCGTGAGGTAGAGCCACCCGCTCGGGTACTCCTTCCGGAGTTCCTTCTTTTCCCCGCGTTCAACCGCGTGCTCCATGCTGCTCATACGAAGGAACAGCGGCCGCATGTGTATAACAGTTTCCACTGATGTTAACAGCAATTAACAGCATTTATCCGTTAGTGACTGGTTCCGTCGCCTATGGAGAAGCCGTCGGTGAAATGTGCGCTCTTGGCGACGATGATTGCGAAACACCAGTGGGGTACGCCGATTGGCGAGGAACCTCTGCTCCATCTATCGGCAATCGATGGCGACTATCCGACTGCGCGCGAGGTGTGTGCCGACCTCCGAAGTGAGCCCTACATCACCTACCGCGGGAAGCGTGGTCTCCAACTGGACAAGAGCAATTTTGACGCCCTCGCTGATGTGCTCTACCACGAGTGTTACTGGGACGCCTGGGAAATCGAGAGCCGTCTCAAACACTACGAGGGAGTGCAAGACCACGACTGGGCCTGAACCATCAACAGACCATCGTCGAACCCTGACAGCACACTCAGTCGTCGGCCACGGCTGGCTCCGACCCAGCCTGCATCCCCCAGAGGCTGGCGTAATCTCCGTCCTGACAGAGCAGTTCGTCGTGGCTGCCGGTTTCCACGACGTCGCCCTCCTCCATCACCACGATGCGGTCGGCGTCCTTGATGGTCGAGAGCCGGTGGGCAATGACGAACGCGGTGCGGTCGGCGGTCAGTCGGTCGAGGCTCTGCTGGATGCGCTCCTCGGTTTCGGTGTCCACGTCGGAGGTGGCCTCGTCGAGAATGACGATTTCGGGGTCGTTCAGCAGCGCGCGGGCGATGGCCAGCCGCTGGCGCTGGCCGCCCGAGAGCTTCACCCCACGCTCGCCGATTTCGGTGTCGTAGCCCTGCGGCAACTCGGTGATGAACTCGTGGGCCTCGGCGGCCCTGGCGGCCTCGACCACCTCCCTGCGCACGTCCTGGCCCTCCCCCGAGAGCACCGAGAGGTCGCCGTAGGCGATGTTCTCCTCGGCGGTGCCCGAGAACATGTAGGGGTTCTGCTCGACGATACCGACGTGCTCGCGCAGGCTCGTGAGGTCCCACTCCTCGACGTCGACGCCGTCGATGCGGATTGGCCCCTCGTCGATGTCGTAAAACCGGGGGATGAGCTTCAGGAGCGTCGACTTCCCGGCCCCGGTGGTCCCGGCGAGCCCGATGGTCTCACCGGGGTCCACGTCGAGGGTCACGCCGTCGAGGATGACCTCGTCGCCCTCGTAGCTGAACGTCACGTCGTCGAACGTCACCCGCCCCGCGACGTCGTCGGGTTCGTAGGGGTCCGCTGGCGTCGTCACCTCCGGCTCGTGGCCGAGGATGCCGAACACGCGCTCGGAGGAGGATTTGGCGAGCTGATACTTGTTGGCGGTCTTCCCGACGCGGCGCATCGGCGCGTAGAGCCGTCGCAACAGCATGAAAAAGAGCGAGAGCGTCCCCACCGTCAGCGCAGGGCCGACGCCGGCACCGTAGGTGATGACGTCGGTCCCGGCGACCCAGAGGAGCGCGACGAAGACGACGCCGGTGACAACCCGGAGCGAGGAGAAAAACGCCCGGCGAATCTTGATGGCGCCGACCTTCTCGTCGTGGTACTTCTCGCTCTGGGTCGCGACGCGGTCCAGTTCGAATTCGTAGCGGTTGAACGTCTTGATGACCCGGGCGCCCCCGAGATTGTTCTCCAGCCGGGAGTTGAGCCGCGACACCGTCTCGCGGATGCCGCGGTATTTTGGTTCGATCCAGGTGAGGAACTTCCCGGAGGCCAGCCCGATGACCGGCACCGGCGCGAGCGCGATGAGCGCCAGCCGGGGGGAGTACCAGAACATCACCGCCGCGATGCCGCCGACGGTGGCGACGACGCGGATGGCCTGCCGGATCTCGGTGTTGAGGAACTGCTCCAGCCGGTTGATGTCCTGGTTCAGCACGGACATCATCGCGCCGGTCTGGTGGGAGGCGAAAAAGCCCAGCGAGAGCCGCTGGATGTGGTCGTACGTGTCGTTGCGCAGGTCGCGCTGGACCTTCTGGGCGGTGGACATGAACAGGTAGCGCGAGGTGAAGCGCGCGATGGAGCGGACGACGTAGGCCAGTATCGCGATGATTACCAGCTGTTCGAGGAACGCGGTCCGGGCAGCCGCGCCGGTGATTTCGCCGGGCGGCAACAGCCCGGCCTGCGTGAGCAGGCCCTGTTCGCCACCGCCAGCACCGATGACCCGGTCGATGGCTGCGGCGACGATGATCGGCGGCACCAGCCGCGAGAACCGCGTGAGGAAGGCGGCGACCATGCCGATGGTGAGGCGCGGCCAGTAGGGGACGCAGTAGCGCAGGAGCCCCGCCATGGAGCGCCCGTCGACCGACTGACGGATCTCCTCGAAGCTCCCGTGTTCGTCGGACATACGTTTCGAAACTCGTCCCAGCCTGAAAGGAGTGACTCTGTCGGCGGGTGGGACCGGTTCGCTGTCGGGTCTCTCGAGGGGACTGCGCTACTGGACGGGTTCCGCGATGTCGAGAACCCCGGCGTCGATTGCCAGCAACCCCAGTACTGCGATGGCAACAGCCACGGCCTGCCACTCTCCGGCGGTGAGGAACGCCACGGCCATCACCGGGAAAAGACTCGCGGCGGCAATCGGGCGATAGCGGTCGAGCAACAGTAACACGACTGCTGTGACCTCGACGACGCCGACCACGAGCACCGCGACCTCGGGGGAGGGTATACCGAGGTCCGTGAACTGTGTGACGGAGCTACCGAACCGTAGGAACTTCGCGACCGCCGGCGGCGCAGTCAGACCGATGGCCACGTAGCGAAGCACGGCCGGGAGCCAGTTCGGAACCGCCATCGGCTGGAAATCGGACTGCTCAGCGGTTCAGCGTGTGAATCGCCTGGTCGTCGGCGTTCTCGGCGGCCTCCATCACCGCTTCGGCCAGCGTCGGGTGGGTGTGGATGGTCGAGGCGACGTCCTCCAGGGTCGCGCCCATCTCCACCGCCAGCGCACACTCCGCGATGAGTTCGCTGGCCTCCGGCCCGACAATCTGGGCGCCGAGCACGAAGCCGGCCTCCTCCTCGGCGACGATGCGGACGAACCCCTCGGACTCGCCGGTCGTCAGCGCACGGCCGGAGGCCCGCATCGGGAACTCGCCGATTTTGGGCGTGAAGCCGGCGTCCTCGGCCTCGGCCTCGGTCATCCCCACGGTGGCGATTTCGGGGTCGGTGAAGACGGCGGCAGGGACGGCCTGGTAGTCCAGCGCGGCGGGCTCGCCGGCGATGACCTCCGCGGCGACGATCCCCTCCTTGCTCGCCTTGTGGGCCAGCATCGGCTCGCCGGCCACGTCGCCGACGGCGAAGATGTTGTCCACGTTGGTCCGGGCCTGGTCGTCGGTCTCGATGAAGCCGTTCTCGCCAACCTCGACGCCCGCCGCTTCCGGGTCGAGGCTCTCGGAGACGGGCTGGCGGCCGACGGCGACGAGCACCTTTTCGGCGTCGTAGGTGGACTCCTCGCCGTCCTCGTCCTCGGTGGTGACAACGATGCCATCGTCGTCGGCGTCCGACCACTCGCTCGCGGCCTCGCCGAAGTTGAACTCGATGTCCAGCT
>CAYXXM010000022.1:0-3860 GCA_964469085.1 uncultured Haloferacaceae archaeon | reverse complement strand
TCGGCGTCCGACCACTCGCTCGCGGCCTCGCCGAAGTTGAACTCGATGTCCAGCTCCTCGGCCCGGCTCTTGACGACGCGGCTGACGTCGTCCTCGTAGCCCGGCAGGATGCCGTCGAGCATCTCCACGACGGTGACGTCGACGCCGAGTTTGGCGAACACCGTCGAGAGCTCCATCCCGATGTAGCCCGCGCCGACGACGACGAGGCTGTCGGGCGCGGACTCCGCGGCGAGTGCGTCCCGGGAGGACCACACCTGGTCGTGCTCGAACTCGAACCCCGGCACCTGGATGGGCCGGGAGCCGGTGGCGACGATGGCGTGTTCGAACTCGACGGACTCCGAGCCCTGCCCCTCGCCGCCGTGGGCGATGCGCGCGGTGGAGTCGTCGGCGAACGTCGCCTCGCCCTGCATCAGGTTGACGCCGTTGGCCTTGCAGAGCTTCTCGACGCCGCCCGTGAGCTGGTCGACGACGCCCTCCTTCCAGGCCTGCATCCCTGCGACGTCGACGGCCGGGTTGGCGTGGATACCCATCTCCTCGGCGTGACCCGCGTCGTGGGCCACGTCAGTGGCGCTGATGAACGCCTTCGAGGGGATGCAGCCGTAGTTCAGGCAGGTGCCGCCGTAGCCGTCCTTGTCCACGAGCGTCGTGTCCAGCCCGTTCTGGGCGGCGCGGATGGCGGCGACGTAGCCGCCCGGTCCCGCGCCGACCACCAGTACCTCCGTTCCGGTTGCGATATCTCCGACGACCATTAGAGTAGTAGTTTGGTTGGGTCCGCCAGGTGTTCTTTCACGGTGTTGGTGAACTGCGCCGCCTCCGCGCCGTCGATGACCCGGTGGTCGATGGCGAGCGAGAGCGGCAGCGTGTGTGCGGCCGTGACCGCACCATCCTCGACCACCGGCCGCTGGTCGATTGCGCCGAGGCCCAGAATGGCGGTTTCCGGGTGGTTGATGATGGGCGTGGCGTACTCGCCGCCGAACGCCCCGAAGTTGGTGATGGTGAACGTACCCCCCTGCATCTCCTCGGGGGCGATGGAGCGGTCCCGGGCCTTGCCCGCCAGCTCCTGAATCTCGTCTGCAAGCTGGAGTAGCCCCTTCTGGTCCACGTTCTCCACGACCGGCACCATCAGGCCGGCGTCGGTTGCGACGGCGATGCCGATGTTGTAGTAGTCCTTCAGCCGGATTTCGCCCGCGTCCTCGTCGAGTTCGGAGTTGAGCACGGGGTACTCCTTCAACGCCGCCACCACGGCCTTCAGCACGAACGGCATGTAGGTAAGGGTCGACCCCTGCTCCGCGGCCGTCTCTTTCAGTTTCTCGCGGGTCTCGACCAGCGTGTCAATCTCCGCGGCGTCGTGATGGGTGACGTGGGGCGCGGTGTATTTCGACGTCGCCATCTGCTCGCCGATGGTCTGCCGGACTCCGCGGTAGGGGATGGTCTCCTCGCGTTCGGGCTCCGCTTCGACGGCGACATCGGGACCGGATTCAGCGAACGCTCGAACGTGCTGTTCGGTGACGAACGCCTCCCCCTCGCGGGTTTCGTCGGTCGGCACCGCGTCGATGTCGACGTCCAGTTCCTCGGCAACCCGGCGGGTCGCCGGCACCGCGAGGGTCCGCTCTCGGTCAGCCGCGGATCCGGATACGGCCGCCGTTTCGCCTGCGGGTTCGCCACCGGTGGGCGCAGACCTCGCGGGTTCATCCGGTTCGGGTTCTGCGCCGGCCTCAGTTTGGCCGCTCTCCTCGGCCTCGGCGTGAGCACGCACGTCCGCGTCGCTCACGCGGCCGCCCGGCCCCGTTCCCTCGACTGCAGCGATGTCGACATCGAGTTCCCGGGCCAGTTTCCGGGCCGACGGGGGTGCGAACACCCGGCCGTCACCGGTCGACGCCGAGGTGGCCTCGCCCGTCTCTGTATCGGCCCCCTCGTCGGCGGCGTCGCCGGGGCCGCCGGCCGTGTCCGGTTCGGCTTGTTCCGCGGCCGGCTCACCGCCGGCGTCGCCGCCTGCTTCGTCGATGGAGATGATGACGTCGCCCACCGGGACCATCTCCCCCTCCTCGGCGTGGAGTTCCGCAACGGTGCCGTCGTAGCTGGAGGGCACCTCGACGAGCGCCTTGTCGGTCTCCACCTCGGCGACGATGTCGCCCTCGGAGACGGTGTCGCCCGCCCCGACGAGCCACGAAACCAGCTCGCCCTCGGCGATGCCTTCGCCAACGTCCGGTAAGGTGAACTCCTTGATAGTCATCTTAGAACTCCACCGTCTCGCGGATGCCGTCCTCGATTCGTGCGGCGTTGGGCAGGTAGTAATCCTCCATCGCGTACAGCGGGACCGGCACGTCGAAGCCGGTGACGCGCTTGACCGGCGCTTCCTGATACAGCAGCGCGTGCTCCTGAATCAGGGCCGTAATCTCGCCCGCCAGCCCGCCGCTTTTCGGTGCCTCGTGCACGACGACGGCGCGGCCCGTCTTCTCGAAGGACTCGATGATTCCGTCGGTGTCGAGCGGCGAGACCGTCCGGAGGTCGACCACGTCGACGTCGATACCCTCGTCGGCGAGCGAGTCGGCGGCCTCGAGCGTCGGCCGGGTCATCGCGCCGTAGGTGAACACCGAGACGTCATCGCCCTCGCGCCGCGTCGCGGCCTCGCCGATGGGCACCTCGTAGCTCTCCTCGGGCACCTCCTCGCGGAACGCCCGGTAGATGAGCTTCGGCTCGAGGAAGACGACGGGGTCGGGGTCGCGGATGGCCGCGGTGAGCAGCCCCTTGGTGTCGTACGGCGTCGACGGGACGACGACTTTCAGACCGGCCTCGTGGGCGTAGAACGCCTCCTTCGAGTCGGAGTGGTGTTCCGGCGCGCGGATGCCGCCGCCGTACGGCGCTCGCAGCACCATCGGCACCGTGAACCGCGACCGGCTCCGGGTGCGGTAGCGGGCCATGTGGGAGACAATCTGGTCGAAGCCGGGATACATGAACCCGGAGAACTGGATCTCCGGGACCGGTTTCAGCCCGTTGATGGCCATGCCGACGGCGGACCCGACGATGCCGGACTCCGCCAGCGGCGTGTCGATGACGCGGTCCTCGCCGAACGCCTCCTGGAGCCCCTGGGTGGCGCGGAACACGCCACCGTTCTCGCCGATGTCCTGGCCCAGCGCCAGCACCTCGTCGTCGCGCTCCATCTCGGTCTGAAGCCCGTCCTGGACCGCCTGGACGAGCGTGAGGTTCTGTGTGTCGCTCATCTACTCTTCCTCCAGGAACGCCTCTTTGCCGTGCTTCTCCACCGTGCCGAGGAACGCCTCGCGCTGTGCCCGGAGGTCCTCGGGCAGTTCGGCGTAGGTGTGCTCGAACATCTCCCCGGGCTCCGGGCGCGGTTCGTCCTCGGCGGCCTCGATAGCGTCGGCGACCCGGCCCTCGATCTGGTCCTCGATCTCGGCGACGCGGTCGTCGTCAAGGACCCCCTCATCCCGGAGATACGTCTCCAGTCGTGGAATCGGGTCCTTGGCTTTCCACGCTTCGACCTCTTCTTCCTCGCGATAGACCGAGGGGTCGTCGGCGGTGGTGTGGGCACCGAAGCGATACTGGATGGCCTCGATCATCGTCGGTCGCGGCTGGTCCTCGTCGGGATCCCGGGCTTTCGCCAGCGCCTCACGGGTGACCTTGTACACGGCCAGTGGGTCCATCCCGTCGACCTGGACGCCCTCGAAGCCGTACCCGATGGCCTTCTGGGCCAGCGTCTCGGCGGCGGTCTGGCGCTCGCGTGGCACGGAGATGGCCCACTGGTTGTTGTTGCAGAAAAACACCATCGGCACGTCGTAGACGCCGGCGAAGTTCAGCCCCTCGTGGAAGTCGCCCTCGCTGGTGGCGCCGTCGCCGAAGTA
>CAYXXM010000021.1:0-14025 GCA_964469085.1 uncultured Haloferacaceae archaeon | reverse complement strand
GTCGGCCTACCAGTTTACGAAAGCACTCTACACCAGCGACATCGAGGACTACTCGCGGTTCGTCTGCATGCAGCCCGAGTACTCCGCCGTCGCGCGCCACGAGGAGGCGAACCTCCTCCCAGTCTGCGAGGCCGAGGACATCGGCGTCATTCCCTGGTCGCCGCTGTCCGGCGGGTTCCTCACCGGGAAGTACGAGCGGGAGGCCGCGGCCCCGGCGGGGTCCCGCGGTGCGGCAAGCGACCACGTGCAGCGGCGCTTCTCCGACGAGAACTGGAAGGTGCTGGACGAAATCCGGGCCATCGCGGCCGACCACGACGCCACGCCGACACAGGTGAGTCTGGCGTGGCTGCTGGCACAGGACGTCGTCACCGCGCCCATCATCGGCCCGAAGAGCAGCGAGCAGCTCCAGGAGAACCTCGGCGCGCTCGATGTCGAGCTGAGCGAGGACGAGGTCGAGCGCATCGCGGCGCCGAAGACGCCGCAGTACCCCGCCGAGTAGCCGTGTCCGACACCACTGCCACCAGGAGATTCGGTCGCGGCGCTGCAGGATTCTTCCTTGCCGGCACGTACGTCGTCGCCGCCGGGACGACGCTCCAGCCACCGCCCGCACTGGTGGGTCCGCGACTGAGCATCGCCGCCACAATTGGCCTCGTCATCGCCGGATTGCTCGCAGCCGGCTGGGTCGGTGTCGACGCCGCGCACGGGTGGCTCGAACTCAGGCGGCTAGCGACGTTCGTCGTGACGGGCTGGCTGCTGTTGCTCCCGCTCGGTGCTGTCTGGCAGTGGCTCGTCGGGTCGGTGCTCGGCGCCGGGACCGTCGGAGTCTACGCCACGCGAATTTTCGTCTTCGTGATCGCCATCGTGAGCGCCGGGTACATGGCCTACAGCGGCGGCTGGGAACGGGCCCGGGACCGCATGGGCTCGGGCGGATTGGAGAAGATGTGAGGCTTCACCACCGTAGTTCCCACGCACTTGTCAGCGACAGTAGTACCGGGTCGGCTTCCCGAATCGCCTGAAACCGCTCGTCGTCAGTGTTGACGGTTACACCGTCAGTCAGGGCGTCAGTGAGGAACGCATCCGGAACTGGTGGGGAGGGGTGGAGCGTCCGTCCCTCACTCGCATCGGAGTCCTTCAACTTGTAGCCGACGTACGCCCCCGACGGTGGCCAGTCAGGAGTTTCGATGTACTCCGACCGGACCGTATACCGGTCACCCTCGTACGACACGGTCCGGTCAGAAAGCGCAGTCACGACTGCCTCTCCCGTGACGCGCTCGATTCGGTTCTCCCGGCCGTTCGCCTCCAAGCCGAACAGGTCCCGGAGGAACGACCGTTCGGCCGGAGTGAACGCCTCGAACGGCGTCGCGGTAGAGCTGTCCGCTGAGTCGTACCAGATGTATCGCCGAACCGCCGGTGTGGAGAGGGCAAACATGTCGTAGGCTGTCTCGTCAACGCGGACCTGTCCGATACCCCCATGTGGAAACAGGGCGGTGTCGTTCTCTCGTAGTGCGGTGTACTCGTACTCCGGTAAATTGGTGATAATTCGCGCAGTGAAAGACTCCTGCTCCAGCGCCGTGGAGAACGCGGTTCGGTTCGCTGTCGGGAGCAACCAGATCGATCGTTCCGTCGAAGCGACGGTTAGGTCGACGAATCGTGACTCCAATCGCACGTCCGTGGAGGCCAAGGAACTGTTAGAGTTCGTCGGCGTCGCTGTTCCGCCACCGTCCGCGCAACCGCTGAAGCCGCTCAGAACGCCGAGACCGACCGTCCGAATCGCGGTGCGTCGATCCATCACGCGGTTGTTCCGCCGGCTACGGTATATGTCTTCTAGCGACAGCAAGGCGGTACTGGGCCATCCCTCGAAATGCGGGAGCTCAAACACGCGGCGGTGCCGTCGGGTCAGTGACCACCGGCAACGCGTTCTCCGGCACCTCGTCGAACCAGTTCACCTCCAGCACCGCCTCGCCTTCCGTCTCGTCCCAGCGCTCGGGATGCACCGCGGCCTCACCACCCACTTTCTCGGCGGTGAAGAACAGCTCGACCAGATAGCCACGGCACTCCGGCTGGTCCTCGCGAACGAACCGTTTCCGAATCGCACGCCAGACACCCGTCACCGCACAATCGACGCCAGCCTCCTCCCAGACCTCCCGCCTGGCGGTTTCGGCGAACGTCTCGCCGGGTTCGTGGCCGCCGCCGGGCAAAACCCAGGTGTCCGGCGCACGCGCCTCCCGGATGAGCAGGATTCGTCGGTCGGCATCCACCACACGCGCGCCGGCAGCACCGCGGTGGCCGTCCTCGAAGAACTCGACCCCGGCTTCGAAGAACTCGGGGTCGTTGATGCGCGTGACGTCGAGAACGGGGAACTCGCCGTACTCGTCTCGCAGGGCGGTGAGACGGCTATCCGCGGCGCGGCGCGTCCGGAGGGAGAGCGGCTCGGACATGGTGAATCAGAAACGGAGTCGCCGGGCGCAGTTACAGCTCCTGGACCCCCTCGTCGGTGACGAGCGTGTCGACGAGTTCCGTCGGCGTCGCGTCGTAGGCGGGGTTCTCGACCGCGACGCCAGCGAGGGGTTCGCGCATCACCTCGCTCGGGGACCGGATCTCGTTCTCGAAGTGGAACTCGTCGATGACTTTGGCCGAGGAGCCGACGACGGTGACCGGCACGTTCTCGCGCGCGGCGGTGGCGACGATGGGGTAGGTTCCGATGCGGTTGTAGAGCGTGTCCTCGACGATGCAGTCCATGCCGAGGATCACGCGGTCACACTCCGGCAGGAACTGGCCGGCGGCGCTGTCGACGATGAGGTGTGGCTCGACGCGGTCGATCCCTGCGAGCGTGCGAGCGGTCTTGCGCCCCAGATAGCGCGGACGGGCCTCTGTTACGTACGCGGTCAGGTGGGTCCCGTTCGAGCAGGTGGTCTCGACGGCTTCGAGCACCGTCGAGGAGTAGTCGTGGGTCAGCAGCGTTTCGCCGTCCGCGAAGCGTTCCGCTGCGTGGGCGGCCGCGCGTCGCTTCCCCGACTCGATGTGCTCGACCGTCTCGACGATGGCGTTCTCCAGTAGCTGTGTGGCCGCCTCCGGCGAGTCGGCCTCCTCGAGTACCGCGTCGGTGATGCGGCGCATTGCGTTGTGGAGCGAGGCGTGGGAGGGGTTGGCCCGGCGGAGCGCGCCGGCGTTGTGTTCGAGGTCGCGGTAGAACGCCTCCGCGGAGGCGTACTCGCGGTCCAGTAGTTCCCGGAGCGCCGTCGCGGCCTTCACGGCCACGGCCGAGGAAGAGTGGCTCTGCATCTCCCGAATTTCCGAGACCGTCTCGTCAATCATGGTGACGCGGTGGAGCCCTCGCCCGATAGGTGTTGCTACTCAGTCGATTGCCTCCCCCGAGGCGCTCGTCCACCGGTGCCGAAAGCCCTGTGACCCTCCACTCGCAAGTCCAACTGTGCCATACCCCGTCACCTACTACTGCCCGCGCTGTGGGGCGGTCCACGAACTCCGCCGGGAGGGGTATCTGGCCGACAAGACGGTGACGTCGTACCCGCTGGAGGGCTGGCGGTACGCGACGCCCGACGAAGCGTTCGAGGACGCCCAGGACATCGACGGCGTCCGCATCATCTGCGGCGACGAGGAGTTGCTGGTCCCGCCAGGGGACCTGCCCCCTGGCGCCGAAGTTCACGAGGAGGGCTGTGGCGAGCCATTCTACCTCTCGTTCGTCCGGTTTGAGGACGGCCAGGAGGTCCAGCCGGACCGGGCGACAGACCCAGTCACCATCAACGTTGGGCCGAGCGGGCCGCGCGGCCCCGGCGGCCCGAGCGGGCCATCGGGCGGTTCTGACTGATGCAACGGAGCGACCATAGCTCGACCGTGACCCGCCGACGGGACGACCCTCAGCCCTTGATGTTACAGACCGGGAACGTGCGCGCCACCCTGTCGCCGATGCCCAGCGCGTCGCTCACCCGGACTACCTCGTCGACGTCCTTGTAGACGCCGGGGGCCTCCTCGGCGACGGTGGCGCCGGAGTTGGCCTTCACGTAGATGTGCTCCTGTTCCGCCAGGTCGTCCTGCACGTCGCCGCCCCAGAATTCCTGTTTGGCCTGCGTGCGGGACATCAGCCGCCCGGCGCCGTGGGCCGTGGAGCCGAACGTCTCCCCGAGCGAGCGCTCCCCGCCCTTGAGGACGTAGCTGCCGGCACCCATCGACCCGGGGATGATGACCGGCTGGCCGACGTCGCGATAGCGCTCGGGCACCTCCTCCCGGCCGGCCGGGAACGCCCGCGTCGCCCCCTTGCGGTGGACGAACAGGTCGCGGCGCTCGCCGTCCACGTCGTGGGTCTCGCGCTTGGCGATGTTGTGGGCCACGTCGTAGAGCAGCTCCATCCCGAGTTCCGCGGGCGTCGCGTCGAACACGTCGGCGAACACCTCGCGGGTGCGGTGGGTGACGAGCTGGCGGTTCACCCAGGCGAAGTTGATCGCCGCACACATCGCGCCGTAGTACTCCTCGGCCAGTTCGGAGCCTGCGGGTGCGGCTGCGAGGTCCTTGTCCGGCAGGTCCGCGAGCAGGTCGCCGTGCTCCTGTTCGATTCGCCGGACGTAATCCGAGCAGACCTGGTGGCCCAGCCCCCGGCTGCCGCAGTGGATGAGGACGACGATCTGGCCCTCCGCCAACCCGTACGCGTCGGCCGTGGCGTCGTCGAACGTGTCGGTGACCCGCTGAACCTCGAGGAAGTGGTTCCCGGAGCCAAGGCTTCCAAGCTGGTTCATCCCGCGGTCCTTGGCCTTCTTGGAGACGTACTCCGGCCGGGCGTCCGGCCGGCGGCCTTCGTCCTCGCAATGGGTGAGGTCGGCCTCCGTCGCATAGCCGTTCTCGACGGCCCACGCGACGCCATCCTCGAGCACGCCGTCGACGGCGTCGCGGCTGCCGTCGACCACGCCGCCGCCGCCCAGACCCGAGGGGACGGCGTCGAACAATCTGTCGACGAGTTCCTCCTCGCGGCCGCGGACGTCGCCGTACTGGAGGTTGGTGCGGACCATCCGGACGCCGCAGTTGATGTCGAAGCCCACGGCTCCGGGCGAGATGCAGCCGTCCTCGGCGTCGATGGCGCCGACGCCACCGACCGGGAAGCCGTATCCCTGGTGCCCGTCTGGCATACAGAGGGCGTGTTTGGTCATGCCCGGCAGGTGGGCAGCGTTGCGCAGTTGCTCGAGGGTCTTGTCCTCGCCGATCTGTTCGAGCAGCGACTCGCTCGCGAGCACGCGGCCGGGCGCCTCCATCCCATCTTCCTGTGGGATTTCCCAGACGTACTCCCGGACACGTTCGAGCGTCACGTCGCCGAACTCCCTGGTCATAGCTGACTGTTTGTGCCCGGACGGAAAATAGCGTTCCGTCCGGCCCGAGCACTGTCTCCCCGACCACCTCACTCGGCGACGTGTTTCTCAGCGGCCGGTGAGCGCTCCTCGGTCCCCGTGCCGAACCGTTCGGCCAGTCGGGCGTCAATCGAGTAGGCGCCGGCACCGGTGATGACCAGTATCGAGACGAGACCGAACAGCGAGACGTGTGCCATCACGGGGTCGTCTGGCAGGCCGAACAGCGTCGTGACGAACATGAAGATGGAGACGCCACAACAGGCGCGGGTGAACAACCCAAGCGCCAGGGCAACGCCGATGGTGAGCTCGGTCAGTGCCGCGCCGACGACCCAGAGTTCCGGGGAGACGGGGATGACGCCCGTGAGGTTGTACTTCGCGACGACGGCCAGTGCCTGCTCGGGTTTGAGCAGTTTCTCCCCGACGCCGAGGTAGACGAAGGAGGCGCCGAGCGAGATACGTACGAGCACCGGAACGAGGGTGTCCCGCGCGCTGAGGCGGTCCCCGAGCGGTTTCAACGTGTTACGAACCGGGTCAATCTCGCGATAGACCGTCCCGTCAGCCGAAGCCAACCGGGCGAACACGTGGTCGGCGCTCGGCCGGCCACCCCCGAGCAACAACACGGCGAGGAAGCCGCCTGGATACTCCAGCGCGAGCAACAGTGCCGGGTCGAGCAGGAGTCCGCTCACGAAACCGAACAGGCCGACCAGCGCGGCCATGCGAGTCGCGAGGCCGAAGACGATGAGGAAGCCGACGCCGATGCCAAACAGTCGAACGGCCGCCAGCGGCAGGCCGAGATAGTCGGCGGTCGCGACTGGCGCGAACAGATAGCCCGAGAACCCCGCGCCCAAGAGCGGAAGCCCGACTGCGAGGCGAGCCAGCCACGGGAGCAGGTCGTCGTAGCTCCGCATGGTGGCCCGCAGTACCGCGATGTCCACATGGAACGGTCGGACCCGGAGATAGAGCATCGCCGCGACCATCGTCAGCAGGCCGCCACCACCGAGCAGTCCGAGAGCGAGCGGGTCGGTTGCGACGGCCGTCAGCAGTTCCACTATTTGCCCGACCCCACCGCCGGGAGTGACGTACCGTACGTGGGCGAGTACGCGGCCCGGAACCGCTGCCAGGAACAGCACGCACCCGACCAGAACAGGCAACCGTATGTGCATCGTGTTGAATCGGTGCGGCAGGGCACAAAAATGCCGCCGCTGGGCTGAACACGTATGGTTGGGTTCGTGACGCCGTGGCCGCGGCGACGGAGGTGATTCTTTGTAGCCGGGGGCCCTGGGTCCCGTATGGTTTCCAACACACGGGTCTACGGGGCCGCAATCGCGTTCGTCTCGGGACTGTACTCGCTGTGGAGCGCGTCGATGGCGTCGCGGATGGTGACGAGCGGCTGGCTCATGGCCGTCCTCGGTGTCGTCGTCATCATTCACGGCGCAGTTCTGCTCTCGGAGCACGCCGACCGGCTCGGCTCCGCGAGCGGTCCCCTGATGGTCGTCTACTCGGTCGTAATGTTGCTGAACCAGGCGTTACTCGGAGCCGGGATGATGGACGACGGGAGCGGAATGGGGATGAACGACGGCATGGGCGGCAGCGCGATGACCGGGGGGATGGGCTGGGATGTCGGTATGGTCGCGCTCGCCACCCTGATGCTGGTCAGTGGACTCATCATGCAGTTCGGAGAGAGCGATTCGGACGGGATGTAAGCCGAACCGCCCACTCCAGCGTTCCCCACGAGAGGTCAGATAGCCGATAGACGCTCTTAACGGAATGGGGTGTGTGATGCAGGATATGGAGAGGGTGTCGGAGCGGGATGGGGAGCGGGAGGTCCAGCAGGAGCTGGGAACGACCGACCGGGCCGAGTCGTTCTACGACGAGAGCATGCACGACCACCTGACCGAGCGCATGCAGTCGTTCGTCGCCGAGCGCATCATGTTCTTCCTCTCGACGGCCGACGCCGAGGGTCGGACGGATTGCTCACCCCGAATGGGCCCGAAGGGATTCGTCACCGTGCTGGATGAGGACCGGATCGCGTATCCGGAGTACCGGGGAAACGGCGTCCACGCCTCGCTCGGCAACCTCCAGGAGAACGCCAACGCGAGCCTGCTGTTCATCGACTGGTGGGAGACGACGGTCGGGCTCCATGTCAATGGTGCGGCGAGCCTGCGCGACGAGATTCCGGGCGCTGAGGACCCCACCGGCGGGGAAAGACGGAAGATCTGGATCGAGCTGGAAATCGAAGAAGCCTACATCCAGTGTGCGAAACATATCCCGAAGCTATCCGTGGAGTCGTTCGACCCGCCGTGGGGAACTGACGACGAGGAGCTCAAGCAGTCCGGGTTTTTCACGGAGCAGTAGCTCCGCATCACGGGAGTTCCCAAGTCAAGGAGGGGCCGTGACAGGTCACACGGCCGGCTCCGTGGGTGTGAATCGGTGGTCCTTGTAGGTCCCACGACCACGGCTGCCTCCGTGGCTGTGACACGGAGGTCACAGCCGGTCGTGTGCGGTGGTCGGGTTCATTCGCCGTGGGTGGTTACACACAACCACGGCATAGTTTCCGTCGTCGCGAGGCAGAGCTCGCGACAGGTCACGCGCCGTGGTTGGTTACACACAGCCACGGCGGAGTCTCCGTGGCCACGACACGGAGGTCGTGGCAGGGCCCACGACCACGGCTGACTCCGTGACTGTGACACGGAGGTCACAGCCGGTCGTGTGCCGTGGTCGGGTACGTGCGCCGTGGCTGAGTTACGGCCAATCGTCGCGGGATTCCCCGTCCTCGAAGGGGTCGGCGTCGTTCCCCCCCTCGGCGAGGTTCCAGTCTGCAGCCTCGGCGGCATCTTCGAGCGGGAGATACTCCCAGTCGGTGGCCTCGGCGCGTTCCTGATCCGTCTCGCCGGTCCCGATCATCACGTGGCGGTCGGTGTCGAACTGCCGCTTGACGTTTTCCAGGCTCTCCTCGACGCCCCGTGGCCCGGAGAAGAAGTCCTGCCGGATGCGCTCCTTGCGCGTGAAGTTGGTAACGACGTAGGTTGGCTGGTCGCTCACCACGCCGACGTAGCTCGTCCACTGTCTGGCGTCGTTGAACACCTCGTTGGGGTCCGCGAGCGCCTTCAGCGCATCCAGCTCGAAGGCAAGCGTCATATCCGATGTGCCGCCGGAGTCCATACCCGTATTCAGGTTGGTCACCGCAAAACCACTTCGGTGTTCGGCTCTCCCGTGAACGGGCCGTACAAGCAGCCGGCTGATTCAGTCGTCGGCGGGGGGTGCCTCGAGGTCTTCGACGCTGAAGGACTGCTGCATCAGTGTCTCCTTCTCGTTTCTGACGTTGGTTCCTTCACGCATCAGCTGTTTGTACGCCGACTGGGGCGCCAGGTCGCCGATGAGGACACCGCCGACGATGCGGCCGTCCTTGAGCGCGAGGCGGCGCCATTCTGTGTCCGAGTACTTCCGCTCGACTTCGTCGTCGCCGAGGGTCGGGTGACCGAACGAGAGAAACGGGAAGTCGAAGTGGGTGATGGAGTACGAGGAGACCCACCGGAACGCCTCTGAGCCGTAATCGACCATGTTCTTCGCCACAATTTCGCCCTGGGCCTTCGCCGAGCCCCACGCGCCGTTCTGGGCGCGCTCGCCGAGGATGAGGTCGTTGAACTCCGTCGTGTCGCCGGCGGCGAACACGTCGTCGAGGTTCGTCTGCATGTACTCGTCCACGTGGATGCCGTCGTCGAACTCGATGGGTGTGTCCTGGATGATTTCGGTGTTCATGTCGAGGCCGATGGCGACACCGACGAAATCCGCGTCGTACTCCTCACCGTTGGGGTCGACTGCCGTCTCGACGTGGCCGTCGTCGTCGACTTCGAAGTGGTCGACGCCGGATTCGAACACTGGGGTGACCCCGCGCTCGCGCAAGGCGTCGTGGATGATTTCGGCGCCGTCCTCGCTCAGCGCGTAGCGCCACCAGGCGTTCCCGCGCATCAGATAGCTGGCTTCGACATCCTGGGCGCCGCAGATGGCGGCGAAGTCGATTCCGAGCAGGCCCGCACCCACGACCACGCCTGTGTCGGCGTCCTCTACGTCCGCCTTGATGCCGCGGGCATCCTCGAACGTCCAGAAGTGGTGAATCCCCTCGGCGTCGGAGTTGCCGACAGGGAGCTGCGTGGGGGTTCCGCCCGTCGCAAGCAGGAGTTTGTCATAGTGGAACTCCTCGCCCTCGTGGCTGGTGATGGTATTGGTTTCGGTGTCAACGTCGACGACGAGGGTGTTCAGCATGAGGTCGATATCCCGCTCCTCGTACCACTGCTCCTCATGGATGGAGATGGGCGCAGCGGGGAGCTTCCCCTTCGCAAACTCCTTTATCAGAATGCGGTTGTAGAGAGCCTCCCCCTCGTCGGTGATGACGGTGATGTCGGCGTCGGGCGCCTCCTCCCGAAGCGTCTCCGCCGCGGAACTGCCCGCGACTCCGTCACCGATTATCACGAACGAATCGCTCATGTAGCACATTTTACGGCGGGGGTTAATGTGGGTTGCCATACGGAAGCCGCGCGTATGTGGCGGTTTCACAATCCTCGGCTCGGTGGGTTGAAGGCGCCGGCCGTCCAACGAATTCGGTATGAAGCTCCGCCAGAACGTCAAGCATTTCGCGGCGAAGCAGGCACTCACGATGCCCGTCGTGGGCGAGAAGACCCACGAGCGGCTGGTCGACCTGCACGTCCGTATCTTCCGCGAGCGCGCTGCCGAGGGCTCACGGGAAGAGCGCGAGCCACATCTGGAAGGGTTCTTCGACTGCACGGTGGACACGTATCTCGCCGGGCTAAAGGCTGGCTTCCCCGAAGCGGAGGCTCGCGAGATTACCCATGTCCAGGCGAACTTCGATTTCTACAACCACGGCTGGACGGAGATGATGGAGTTCCCGGCCGACGAGGTGACGGAGCATTACGAGCGCTACGCTGACTTCTTCGAGGCCCACGACATCACCATCGACGACCCGCTCGGGGAGTTCCGGAAACGGGAGATTCCGGCTGCCGAGCCGACCCTGGAGCAACTCGACGACCCCGAGCACCCCCACGCCGAGGGCGGATTCGCCGACGACGTGTACATCGAGACGGAGGATGGCGTCGTCGCCGGCGACCGGACTGAGGAGATTCAGGAGGAGTCCGCCAGCTGAATCTCGGGAGAGCGGACGCGTCGCTGGCCGGAACGTGTTTGGCGAACAGGCGACTCGGGAGGCACCTGCGACGCGGGAGCAACGCCGGAGGCGGTTCACGCGACGGACTGAGCCACACACCCGCGAGGCCCGCCGCAGCGACAGTCAGGTCATAGCGAGCATGGCCGCGCTTTCGTACTTCAATGCTCGGCCACGGCGGACGCTCTACCGGCCCCGGGATTCGTCGACGTTCTCCTCGATCCGCTGGGCGCACTCGAAGCCCGCTTCGACACCGCCGTCGAGGCTGCGCTCGGGGTACTGTGCCTCGCTGGCCATCCCGGCGTAGTAGAGGCCGTCGGCGACGTCGTCCTGCAGGTCGTAGGGCACCACCATATCGAGATAGCCGCGCTCGTACACGGGCGCGGCCCGCGGGGCGCGGGCGAGGCGGAACCGCTCGACCAGTTCGCGGTCGAACTGGGGGAACAGGTCGGCGACGCCGTCGAGCCAGCGCTCCTCGATGGCGTCCTCGTCGGCGGTCGCGAGCCACTCGTCCCGGCTCTGGACGTACGAGGCGATGTAGAGCAGGTGGTCCCCGCCGTAACGTTCGGGCGGCACGAAGTTCGTGTGCTCGATGAGCGCGCCGAAGGGAGCGTCGTCGGCGATATTGAGCCAGTAGGTGTCGGTGAGCGGCTCGTCCAGCGTCACGACCGCACAGACCGCGCCCTGGAAATCGATGTCGCAGGTGTAGCCCGTTAGCTCCTCCAGCACGTTCGGCATCGCCGCAACGACGACGCCGTCGGTTTCGTGTGTGGTGGTTTTGCCCTCCTGTTCGGTCGTGATAGTCGAAACCTCCCCGTGTTCGATGCCGACGTCGGCGACGCGGGTGTTCGTCTGGACCGTTTCGCGGCCGACCGAGCCGACGAGGGGGTCGAGCAGCGCGTCGAAGCCGCCGTTTGGATAGCCCAGAATCTCGCCGCGCAGCAGGTCGCGCTCCCCGCGAAACTTGATTCGGCCCAGCAGCCACGCCGCGCTCACGTCCTCCCTCCGGTCGCCGAACTTGGCATCGAGCAGCGGTTCGAAGAAGTTCTCGTAGACGCCGCGGGTGGTGTGTTCCAGGAGGAACTGTTTGATTGGGACGTCCTCGAACTCCCGGAGGTCGGCGTAGGTGTCGAAGGAGGGGATGCCACCACGGACGTCGATCTCCATCGTGAGCATCCCGAGTCGGAACTTGTCGTAGAGGCTCATATGCGGATAGGCGAGAATCTCCCACGGCGTGTCCAGCGGGTGGACGACGCCGTCGACGTAGTAGGCGTTCTTCCCGATGATCCACTCGATGCGGTCGCCGACGCCGAGTTCCTCGGCAAGTTCGACGATAGTCTGTTCGGACTTCGAGAGGTGGTGGTAGAACACCTCGATTGGGTCGCCCGCGGTGTCGTAACTGGCGGCGAGGCCGCCGAGCCTGTCGCTGGCCTCGAAGATTTCGACCTCGTGGCCCCGCTGCTGGAGCCGGTAGGCGGCGGCGAGTCCGGCGATACCGCCGCCGACGACGTGGTACATGGGCGTGTGGATGGGGGTTGTGGGTAAGGAGTTTGTGGAGTCCCCGAGACAGGAAAACGCCGCGACTGCAGGGAGCGGCGGCAAACTGTCTCGATACGCGACCGGGGAACGAAGTGACCCGGGAGCGTGCGGTGCCGTCAACACCCCGAAAACCCCCAACTCGCGATGCTGAATCAACCTACCAGCGACGCAAATGACCCGGGAGCGTGCGGTGCCGTCGATGTCCCGAAGACCCACACCGACAACCCTTCCCGCACCCGCAAACCACTCTTTACCTCTCCGCTCACCTATCCACCAATGAGCGACCACAATCTCCGCGCAGCCGAACCCACCGACGTCGAGGCCATCCAGCAGGTCGCGGAGGCGTCGTGGCACGCAGCCCATGACCACATCATCGGCGTCGATGCCGTCGACGAGTTCCTCGCAGAGCATTACGACCGGGAGAGCGTTACTGCCGGAATCCTCGACGATGACTCGGCGTACTACGTCGCCGAACTCGCCGGGAACGTCGTCGGCTTCGCCGTCGGTGTCCCTCACGACGACGCGACCTGGTCACTTGGCGCCATCTACGTCCACCCCGACTACTGGGGCGGCGGCATCGGAACCGCGCTCCTGGATGCTGTAGAGAGCGCTGCCCGAGCAGCCGGTGGCGAACACCTCCGCCTCGTCGTCATGGCGGAAAACGTGCGTGCGCGGCGGTTCTATGAGGCCTGCGGCTACGAGACGAACAGCGTCGAGTCCGACGGACCGCTCGACGTGCAGGAGGCGACGTACACCCGTGCGCTCCGGGACCAGAGGTAACGTCCGGAGCCACAATCGACCGAGGGAACTATTCCGGAGGCGGCCAAACCTTTCTCCGTATGGCCGACGAACCAGACATCTCTATCGATGTCGAGGTCGAAGTGGAGGTCGACAGCGAGGAACTGGAAATCGAGACCGGCAACAACCGGGAGGTCGAGGCCGAGCTGGAGACCGACGGGATCGAGGTCGAGACGGAGCTCGAGATCGAGGGCGTCGAGCCAGAGGAGGCCGAGGAAGCAGAAGCGGCCAAGGAGGAAGCTGAAGCGGATGAAGCCGAAGAGATCGAGGAAGAACCCGAGTACACGGAGGCCGAGGAGCTCACCGAGGAGGTCGGGGAAGTCACGATGGCCGAAGCCGGGGAGCACGATTCCGAGGACGAGGAATAACGCGGCCTTTTTGCCCGCCAGTCTCCTCTCTCGCCCATGTCGAACGCAGGCGACGGGCGGCTCGAACTGCCGTGTGGCGAGACAATCTCGCTCCAGTCGCTGGACCTCGGGATGCGGGAGCTCGACTGTGACTGCGGCGAGCGCCACGCCGTCGTGATGGATATGCATCCACCGACGCGCTTCTTCCCGGAGTTCCTCGTCGAGACGCTGGACGACGCCGTCGAGACCGACAGCGAGGAGATGCCCGAATTCGGCACCCCGCACCTGATGGGCATCGTGATGGAGGAGTTCCCGGACCATATCGCGAGCGCCGACGCTTCGGATGAGGGCGATGTCGGCTTCGCGCTGGTCTGGATCACCGGCTTCGACGCCCGGCGGCTCCACGAGGTCGTCGTGGAACTCGTGGTCGAGCTGATGGAGCACGCGGTCAGTCACGCCGAGAGCGAGCGCGCGATGACGGAGTTCGAGGAGCAGATGCTCGATTTCGACGTCGCCGAGTTCGTCGAGGAGTACCGCGACCAGCGCGACCTCGACCCCGAGCCGTACGGTTAGGGCTCGACGCGCTCCAGCACCACGCCCGCTTCGAACCGTCCGCGCTCGGCTGCTTTCGCCTCGCGAATTCGATGGAGTTCGTCCTCCTCGACGCCGAGATGGGTTCGGATTGCATCGAGTACCTCACAGACGTCGGCAAGTTCGTGAGCACTCGGGGCCTCGTGGAGTTCGGCCGTCTCCTCGTCGAGTTTCTCGAACAGGCGACGCTCGTACGCCTCCCCCTCGGCGACATGTGTGACGG
>CAYXXM010000020.1:0-14316 GCA_964469085.1 uncultured Haloferacaceae archaeon | reverse complement strand
GAAACTGCCAGAGTCCTTCGAGTTCATGCCGCTGGTCCACGCCGCCGACGAACGTGTGCCCGAATCCGCGGTGGCATTCGGCGCGGAGGCGCTGTACGACGTGCTGGAACGCTACGGCACGGAGTGAACTGCTTCGGCGGTGGATGCTTCGCCAGTAATCCGCCAAGGCGTGGATGCCCCGCCCGTAATCTGCTACGGACGGCTGCCCCGCCAGTACGTTGCTACAGGGGCATACCCGGCCACGGGGCCAGCGGGTTCCGGCAGTTCGGCGAGTAGATTTACCAGAGAGCGCTCCCACATTATCCCTGGATACCGAAGGTCGTGCGGATTCGGCACCCGAACCGACTCGGAGCAGTGGCTTGTCACCGACGATTAGGCTGCCGAGCGCGAGGCCGTCGAGCGCCACCGCGACGTCGGCTTCGACGAAATGGAGTTCCTCTCGACCAGTCCCGACCAGGAGCGGTTCCTGGCCGACGTGAGTGCGGAACTCGAACTCAGTAACGGGTGAAAAATCGGCGTGGCTCAGTCTTCGTCGTTCCGAGCGTCGAGGATGTGCTCCACGACCTCCTCGACGTGGTCCTCGAGAACGCGGACTGCGGCATCATGGAACTCCCGGCCGGTAATGTCCCGGAGTCCGTGCTCGCGCCGCAGGAGCATCTCGACCTCGAACTCGGTGTCCTCAAGCAGTTCCAGCGTGTCGGGCCGAACGTAGATACTCTTTGCCGTCGTGGCGTCGAACTCGAAGGCGGGCCCACCTTCGTCAGGCTCGCTCTCGTCGGGAGCCGGTTCCTCCTCGGGTTCGTCCGCGGCCTCCGGGCCCTCCTCGGCGTCCGAGAGGCCGGCGAATCTGTTCTCGTCAGGCATCTTCGGTCACGATGTCGGCGAGTTGGTCGATTCTGTCGAGCATGTCGTTATCAGGGTCGAACTCACGAAGCGTCTGGCCCTCGCGCCAGGCGCGGCTGAACGTGATACGGTGGCGGATTCCCGGGCCTGGCGATTCCGGGTCGTCGAACTGCTCCGAGCGGCCGAACTCGGGGAGATACTCCTCGAACGGCGAGTCCTCGAGGTCCTCGATGATGCGACGTTCCTCGTTGTTGCCGGAGAGATCGTTGGGCACGATGGCCAGGAGTTCGAGGTCGACCTCGTTGCGTATCGGAATGATCTGCTGGTCCCACATGCGTTCGAACCCGCTGACACTGGGTTCGCTCATCAGCAGTGGGACGATGGCGTGGCCGGCACCGATGAGCGCCGCGTCCGACAGTGGGCCGAGGCTTGGCGGCGAATCGATGACGACGTAGTTGTACTCGTCCTCGAGTAACGGCTCGATGATGCGCCGTCGGACCCAGAGCATCCCGAACGTGGAGTTCCGGATGCGGTCGGCGATCTCGTCGAGATCGATATGCGCGGGGATCACGTCGAACCGGTCGCGGCCGACGATGACGTCGGGCGCCTCGACGGTGGCGTCGTCGGTCAACAAATCGCCAATGTGGGGGCTGCCAGCATCGTACTCCGGTTTCAACCCGACGCCCTCCGTTGCGTTCCCCTGCTGGTCGAGATCGACCAGCAAAACGTCGTCCCCGTCGGCTGCGAGTGCGTCTGCCAGGTTGATGGCGATCGTCGTCTTGCCGACGCCGCCTTTCTGGAGCGAGATGCTGACCGCGCGTCCCATCAGGTGACCACCTCAGCGCTCGCGGTCCGTCGATCCCACAGCCGGGTCGACGATAGCGAGAATCCGAGAGTGGTCCCTGCGTCCCCATGCATACGAATAGGCCATCTATTTCTGGACACTTAAGAGTTCTCACGAAGTTCGGACAACGGATACTTCGTGAAGAGTCTAAACATTGTGAAATTTGTGACGGAGAGGACTACTGTAGCCCGTTCGCAATCCCTGCCCCAAGCCGCAATCTCTTGTAGCCGGCCAAACAGCAGTCACCATGGAGAAACTTTCCCCGGAACGGTTCTACGATTTCTCGGTCGCGACCGACGTCTCCGTCGCCCCAGACGGTAATCGGGTGGCCTTCCTCGTGAGCGAGTTCGATAGCGAGGAAGACGACAGACACACGTCGCTGTTCGTCGCGCCAATTGACGCATCCGCCGAGCCCTACCGCCTCACCCGTGCATCGAGTGCATCGTCGCCAAAGTGGTCGCCAGGCGGGACGCGTCTGGCATTCCTCGCCGCCCGTGAGACGGACGCCGAACTGGCGGTGGCGAACGGTTCCGACGAGAATGGTGATGCGGACGGCGACGATGCGGCAGAAGGGGATGACGACGAAGCCGATGACGACGGAGACGACACCGGCGAGGAAGGACCGGTGGGCGAGGGCCCGCGCACGCAGGTCTGGTCGTTCGACATGCACCGCGGCGGCGACGCGCGACAACTCACCGACCGGGATTACGGTGTCAGCGACTTCGACTGGGCCCCAGCGGGCGACAGACTGGTCATCGCCGCTGAGGACCCGACGGACGAGGACGAGGAGTACCTCAAACAGCGGGAGGAGGACGGTCCCATCGAGGTGGACCGACTCCAGCACAAGGGCAACGGCATCGGCTGGATGAACGAGGTTCCGACGTACCTGTTCGTCGTCGACGTCGATAGCCGCGAGACGGTCCGACTGGACGACGCCTACGACGCCGACAAGGGCGACAGGCAGGGACTGCAGCCTACGTGGTCGCCTTACGGGGACCGCATCGCATTCGTGGCTCAGCACGAGGCAGACCCCGACAGGACCCACGTGCGGAACGTCTGTACCATCCGACCGGACGGGACCGGGTACGAGCAGGTGACTGATGCCGGCCTTAGCGTGAGCATGCCGCGATGGTCGCCGGACGGGAGCCGCATCGTCGTCGGCGGAGGCGACCCCTTCAACTGGTACAAGCCGACCGAGGCGTACGTGCTGGAGGTCGAGAGCGGCGAGTTCCGGTCGGTCTCGGCGTCGCTCGACCGGACAATCGCCTTCGGCGGCAACCCCCAGTGGCTCGACGACGACACGCTGGTCGCCCTCTTCGGCGACGAGGGGAACACCCGGATGGTCCGGCTCGACCCCGACACAGACGACCCCGAGCGCGTGTTCGTCGCGCAGGGACGGAGCCGCTCCGTCTCGGGCCTTTCCGTCGCGGAGGACGGCACAACGCTTTCCTTCCGGATGGACGACCCCGAGAAGAGTGCCGACATCTACGCGATGGGTCGTGACGGGCTTTCCACCGCGGATGCCACAGCAGAGACAGGCGCGGCGGGCACGGGGGGTGACGCTGGCGACACAGTACTCACCCAGGTCAGCGACATCAACGAGAACCTCGTCGGCGACGAGGAGACCCACAGCTGTGTGCGCCTCTCGTGGGAGAACTCCGACGGCGTGACCATCCATGGACTCGCCTATCTTCCGGCGGATTTCGATCGGGAGGACCCCACTCCCCGACCGATGGTTTCGTCGGTCCACGGCGGACCGATGTCCTACGACTCCCCGGCGTTCGGCTTTGACCAGCTATTCTGGACCAGTCGGGGCTACATCGTGATGCGCACGAACTACCGCGGCTCCACCTCCTACGGCCAGGAGTTCGCCGAGCGCCTGCGTGGCACCCGTGGCGACAAGGAGGTCGACGACGTGGTGACCGGCGCAGAGCACGTCGTCGAGAAGGGCTGGGCCGACGAGGACGAACTCTACCTCACCGGCTTCTCCTACGGCGGCATCACCACCGCGGCGACCGTGACGAAGTCAGACCTCTTTGCGGGTGCCGCCGCGGAGCACGGCATCTACGACTTTTACGCCACGTTCGGAACCGACGACAACCACCTCTGGCACGAGGACGAGTTCGGCCTCCCCTGGGAGAACGCCGACACCTATCGAGAGATTTCGAGCATCACCGATGTCGGAAACGTCGACACGCCGCTGCTGATCACGGCGGGCGAGAATGACTGGCGCTGTCCGCCCACGCAGGCCGAGCAGCTGTTCGTCTCGGTCCGGAAGCAGGGTGTCGACTCCCGGCTGGTCATCTACCCCGGCGAGCACCACAACATCGGCGACCCGGACCGGGCTATCCACCGACTGGAGGAGCTCTCGACCTGGTTCCAGGAGCATTGATTGAGGTCACCTCTGAGGAGCATTGATTGACGCCGCCTCAGAGGAGCAGTGATCGACATCGCTGCTGGGTTTCCTGCGGCCACACGTTTTTGCGCCGCCAACGAGAGATTCACGCATGAGCGAACCGCTCCCCGGAGTGTACGGTGGCGAGATACTCCACGTCCACCTCGAAAGCGGTGCGGTGGAGACGGAGGCAATCGACCCGGAGACCGCGCGCCAGTTCCTCGGCGGCAACGGATTCGCCGCGAAACTCGTCGAGGAGCACGTCCCTGACGACGCGGACGCGCTCTCACCTGACAACATTGCCACGCTCTCGGTTGGCCCGATGACCGGAACGCGGTTCCAGTCCACCTCGCGCGGCGTCGCCGGCTTCGTCTCGCCGATGACCGGCGGCTTCTTCGACAGCACGTTTGGCGGGACGTTCCCGGCTGCACAGAAGACCACCGGCTACGACAGCATCGCCCTCCACGGGCGGGCCGACGAACCGGTGTACGTGACGGTAACCGAGGACGGTGCGACACTCGAACCCGCGGAGGAACTCGGGGGACTGGAAACCTACGAGACCTGTGAGGCGATTCGCGAGCGGGAGGGTATGGGGTACGACACGCACGTCCTCGCGGCCGGGCCTGCGGGCGAAAACGAGGTCCGCTACGCGTGCCTGCTCCACGACGGCGAGCGTCGCGAGGGCGTCGCAGGCCGCGGCGGCGCCGGCGCGGTGTTCGGCAGCAAGAACCTGAAAGCCGTGGCGGTGCAGGAGGGGAGCTTCGAGCCGGAACCCGAGAACAGCGACGGGCTGTTCGAACTGGCGAACGGCCGCACCGCGCCGCTGATGGCCGAGACCGAGATGTTGCAGGAGTACGGCACCAGCGGGCTGGTCAACCCCGTCAACGAGATGGGGAAGCTCGGGCGGCGGAACCTCCAGGGTGAGCAGTCGGACCCGGCGGACGCGGAAGCCATCTCCGGCGAGCGCCTCGCCGCGGAGTTCGTCGACGAGCACACCACCTGTACGGCCTGTCCGGTCGCCTGCGGGAAGCACGTCGCCTACGAGGCTGAGGGCGACGACGGCGTCGAGGAGGCCAAAATCCCGGAGTTCGAGAGCCTCTACGCGACGGCGACGATGCAGGAGGTGTACGACATCAAGCGGGTGATGAAGGCCAACGACCTGTGTGACCGCCTCGGCCTCGACACCATCTCCTACGGCGTCACCGTCGCGTTCGCCCGGGAGTGCGCCGAGAAGGGCCTGCTCTCCGAGGACGATTCCCCGCACCCGGCGTTCGGCGACGAGGACGGCCTCGTGGAGTTGGTGAAACAGGTCGCACACCGGGAGGGCTTCGGTGACGCGCTCGCGGAAGGCTCGTTCCGGCTGGCCGAATCCCTCGCCGACGGTGTTGACCGCGGCGTACGCGAGCCAGCCGACGACGTCGACCCCGAATCCTTCCTTTACGGTGCGAAGGGCCTGGAGTTCGCGGCCCACTCCGCCCGCGGCCTGAAGGGGATGAGCATCGGCTACGCGACGGGCACTCGCGGCGGCTCCCACCACGACACGCGGCCGACGCTCCAGTACGAGGGCGAGCACGAGGAGACAACGGAGGGGACTGCCGAATTCGCCGCTCGCAGCCAGCACTTCACGGCGCTGGGCGATTCGCTGACCCAGTGCCGGTTCGTCCAGGAGGGCGGCTGGGGGAAACGCATTAACGACAAGTACCGCGATGCCATCAACGCCGCGACGGGCTGGGACCTTTCAACCGAGGAGGTGGAGGAGGTCGGCGAGCGCATCTACAACCTCGAACGTCGCATCAACGTGGCCCGCGGCGTTGCTTCCCGGGAGACGGACACTCTCCCCAGGCGAGTGATGGAGGAACCGATTCCCGACGGTCCCGCCGAAGGAATGCACTGCCCGCCCCGGGAACTGGAGGCGATGCTGGAGGAGTACTACGAGTTCCGGGGCTGGAACGACGACGGCTCGGTTTCTGCGGCGACGATGAAGCGGTTGGGGCTGGCGGCGCCGGCGGGCGAAGGAGCCGGGGCCGAGTAGCCCTCGACTCGCTTGCCCGGAACGACGCCTGTTTGTATGTCAGGGCTGAATCGCGAGGTGTGAGCGACAGTTCCGGGAGCGCGGCCGGCATGGTCGCTGGCCTGTTCCTCATCTCCACGGCGGCGGCGGCCTACGAGATAACCCCTTCCAGCGTGCTCTCGCTCATCCAGGACTCCCTCGGCGTGACTCCGACCGCGGCAGGCGCCCTCATAAGCGTCATGTTCGCGACGGCAGTCGTCCTGAGCCTCCCCGCCGGGGCGTTGCTGGACCGGGTCGGGCCGCGACGAATGGTCACTATCGCTGGCGTCGCCCTCGCCCTTGCCGGCGTTTGGGGGTGGGCTGGCGCGAAAGCCGGGTCCTACCAGATGTTGCTACTCTCTCGTGTTCTCGGCGGCGCCTGCTTCGTCGTCGTCTGGAACGCTGGCGCGAATCTGGCGGGCAGCACCGTCCCATCCCAGCACCGCGCGACGGCTGTCGGTGTCTTCACCGCCAGTGGGCCCGTCGGGTTCTCGGTGGGCCTCTTCGGGGCTCCTGTCGTCGCAGCAGCGACCAGCTGGCCTGTCGCACTGCCAGCGTTCGCGAGCATCGGTCTCCTCGGTGTCGCCCTGTTTCTGGTTTCGAGTCGTGGTCGCTCCCTCGGTGTCGACGCCGAGACGCCCGACCGTGCAGCCTTCCGCACACTGTTCGGCGACAGAACGGTGTGGCTCCTCGCTACACTCTGTTTCCTTGGGTATGCGCTCTATCTCTTTCTCAACAGTTGGCTTCCGAGTTACCTGGCCGAGGGGCTCGGTCTGTCACTCTCGGCTTCCGGGTTATTGACAGCACTGTTCCCTGCGGTAGGCATCATCGCGCGAACGACCAGCGGGGCCATCTCTGACCGACTGTTCGACGGCAGTCGACGCCAGGTCGTTATCGTCGCGTTCCTCGTCGCAACACCCGGAGTGGCGGCGTTCAATGTCGCCAGCACTGTGCCGGCCATCATCGCCCTGCTGGTCCTCGTGGGCTTTGCCGTACAGACCACTATCGGCCTGCTGTTCACCTACGTCGCGGAGGTGGTCGAACCGTCTGTCCAGTCGACGGCCGTCGCGCTCCTGACCAGCGTCGGCCTGCTCGGCGCGTTCCTGGCGCCGCTGGCTGCCGGCGCCATCATCGAGCGAGTCGGGTACGAACCGACGTTTCTCGTGGCCGGTGGCGTCGCAGCGCTCGGCGTCGGCGTCGCCTGGCTCGCCCCCGAGGTTGGCAAGGACGGCCCCGCTCAATCCCCGGAGTAGTCCTCGCCAACGATGGAAGGAAACCTGCACAGAACGAGGAGCCGGGTCCACCGAGGGTTCGGCATGCCGTCGTGCCGCCCTGGGGTCGCGTCAAACGGTCACATTGGCTGAGTAGCGACTGCCGCTTTCTCAACTGGGAGCGTGCTGCATCGCTGTCGCTATTTAAGCAGGAGCGGAGGATTAACCCGTCAGTAGTACGACGGCTCGATATGGCCCAGATAGAGGTCGACCTCCCCGACCGCATCACCGGTGAACTGAACCGACTCGTCGAGTCTGGCGAGTTCCTCAACCGGGAGCGCGCCATCGAGGATCTGCTCCAGCGCGGCGTCTCCGCGTACGACATCGAGGAAGAGCCGGGCGGCGTCGAGGAGCTGGAGGGGGAGCTGTTCACCCAGGCCGTCGAGGACCAGCAGGACCCCGCGATGCAGGAAGAGCCGAGCGACGACGAGCCGACGTTCTGACGGGGTATGCTGGCCGGCGACCATCAGGGATCGCTGTCCGGCGGCCACCGCAGTTTTTGACGCTCGAACCCGCGCTACATATCCTGCCGATGGTCGGATTCGGTATCGCAGAGAACACGGAGATGCGCCAGCAGCGTCTCCGCGTCACGGGCCAGCAGTCGAATCATCGGCTCCTTGCCGAATGCGCCGTCGTCGACGACAGCCACCGGCGTCCCGTCGCAGTTCCGGAACGCGGCGTCAGTTCCCCAGTCCATCGTGTCCGCGTCCTCGGGTTCCGCGCCGCGGTCGAACCGGCCGACGGGCCCTGACAGGTTCGACAGCCGCGTACCGGTGGCATCGGTGTGTCGGACGTTGACCGCAAAGCGGAGGTACGGGTCGTGCTCGCGGGCCGCCAGCAGGACCCGCGCGACGTGGCTGGAGGCGCCGAACCGTACCGGTCGGTGGGTTGCGACGCCGTCCAGGGTCTTGGTAATCCGCCCCTCGACGGCGGCCGTTTCCTCGACGCGCTCTGCATAGGGGGTGGCCCCGACAACGTTCATTCCCACCTCCGCGAGGATGGGGCCCACCGGAACGTCGGCGATTTCGTCCCGAAGTGAGCGGACCGCTTCGGCGGTCGCCGCCCGAGCCGCCCGGTTACGCAGTCCGGCGAGATGGTGAACCGGGGCGCGACCCTCGCCCACGTCGAGCGGGTAGCGAATGGCCCGCTGGATGGCCGCGACGGCGTCGTCGACGGCGGCTTCGAGACTGTGGCCGGCCGCCAGGCCTGCGGTTATCGCCGCCGAGAGCGTACAGCCGGAGCCGTGTGTGTCCGGCGACGCCACGCGCTGCTGGTCGAAGCGCTGCTGGCCCTCCGGGGTGACGAGCAGGTCCGTCATCGTCTCGTCGCTTCCGTCGTCCACAGCATGGCCGCCCTTCACGAGCGCGGCGTCAGCGCCCATTGCCAGTAGCGCCTCGCCTGCTGCCGATGCGGCGTCGAGAGTATCCGGCTCGATACCGGTGAGCACCTCGGCTTCGTCACGATTTGGGGTGACCAGTGCCGCGTGGGCGATGAGCCCCTCGTAGGCAGACTCGGCGTTCTCCGTGAGCAGGCGGTCGCCCGACGTTGCGACCATCACCGGGTCCACGACGAGTGGGAAGTCGGCCTCCGCCAAGCGGTCCGTGAGGCTCTCGACCACTGGTGCGGCGGCGAGCATCCCCGTTTTGGCCGCTTGCACGTCAAAATCGTCGACGACGGCCGCGTACTGCGCGGTGATTTCGGAGACCGGAAGGGTGAATGACCGCTCGACGCCCCGGGTGTGCTGTGCGATCACGCTGGTGATAACCGAGGTTGGGTAGGTTCCACGGGCAGCCATCGCCTTCAGATCGGCCTGGATTCCGGCCCCGCCCCCGGAGTCACTGCCCGCGATAGTGAGCGCGACGGGCGTTTCGACCGGAGCGGGCCGTCGACTCATCGGTTCTCACCGCCGAGGCGAGCCACCCCCGCCGAGAGCGCGTCGAACTCGAACGCCGCGTCGGAGGACGCGATTGCGGCGAGTGAGACGACCAAGGAGAGGCCGGTCGCGCCGGCGAACGAATGCAAGAACGATGGCGCCGGGAGGGGAACCCCGAGCGCCGTGAGCAGCGGGTTCGTGATCGGAAAGTAGGCAAGCCCGATTCCGACGCCGGCGATTCCCGCGAGGAGCGCGCCGTTCTCTGTCAGGGCTGGCTGGAACAGCCCGAGGAGGAACGGCACAAACACGGCCGCGCCGAACAGGTCCGCCAGCAGGAACAGCGCCAGAACGTCGTAGCCCTGCGCGCCGACGACGACGGCAGCCGTGGCGACGACGAGCGTGAGTAGCCGTGCGACTCGACGGAGCGTCATGTCGTCCGGGTCATCCAGCACCCGAACCGCATCCACCGTCACCAGCGCGGCGATGGCGTTGAGCATCGTGTCCGCGGAACTGGCAACCAGCAACGTCGCGATACCGACCAACAGGACGGCGACCCACTCGGGGAGCGCGGCGTCGACGACCGAAAACAGCGCGATGCCGGGAGCGTCGCCGACGACGCCGAGCCCCCCGGCAACAACGCCGAACATCCCGGCGAGGAACACCATCGGGACGACTGCGAGAGCCGCCAGCCCGAAGCCACGGCGGACAGCATCGGTGGACTCGGCCGCCCAGACACGCTGCCAGAGTCCCTGATTCAGCATGTTGGCGCCGACGACGGCGAGGCCGACGTAGAGGCCGAACTCCACCCCCGTGGGATTGGTCAGCGCGAGCGTTTCCGGAGCCGTCGCAGTGATAGTTGCGTGCACCTCACCGACGCCGCCGAGTGCCAGCAGGGAGCCAGCGAAGCCGACGACCAGCAGCGGAATCAGCAACACCGCCTGTGCGGTGTCGGTCGCCAGACTGGCAGGGAGCCCGCCGTAGGCAGTGTACGCCAGCGCGAGCGACCCGACGAGAATCGCCGTGACCGTGGGTGGCACGCCGGCGACCAACGACAGCGCGAGCGCTACCCCGGTCATCTCCGCGGCCAGGAACACGAACATGTAGAACAGCGAGACCACCAGGACGAATCCGTAGAATCGCGGGCCGAACCTCGTGAGAACGTACTCGGTTAGTGAGTGGCCTTCCGGCATGATCTCCCGGAGCCTCGCGCCCACCGGGACGAACAGGAGAAGCGGGACCGCACTCCCGAGTGCATACCCAAGGACAGCCGGAACGCCGCCGAACGCTGCCCCCGCCTCGGCGGGCGCAAGCAGAATCCAGACGCCCATCGACGAGGCCAGCACGGACGCAGCGACGGTACCCTCGGACGCACGGCCGTGGGCTGAGAGCAGGAGTTCGGTGGACGCCGCCGGGCCGTCGACTGTTCGGAAACCGACTGCTGCCGTCGCGAGCAATGCGACAACCGCCACGGCAATGGCGAGTGTGGTGCCGACCATCAGCGACCTCCATCGGGGATAGTTGTCAGTCCAGTTCGACCAGTCACTATCAATCCGGTTCGACCAGTTGCTTCAGTCCGGTCCATGGTTTCCGTGCCGTTCTCCACACCTAATAACTTAGTGGTACAACTGAGTTATCTCTCTCGCGGGGTCGCTGCGAGGCGCAGGTTTTTGCCACGAAGGCCACACATATACTGAGTATGAGCCGCGAGACCGTGAGCCACGACGAGGACGGCACCGTCTACGAGTTCAGCCCCGAGATGGTGGCGGTCCGCACCGTCGAGCCGGGCACCGAACTCACTATCGAGACAGCCGATAGCCTGGACGGGGCGATTCAGGAGAACGACGACCTGCTGGACCAGATCCCCGACGAGGTCAACGCCGCGACCGGTCCCATCGGCGTCGAGGGCGCCGAACCCGGCGACGTGTTAACTGTCGAGATTGACGACGTCCGCGTCGCCGAGGACCGCGGCCGCGTCGTCACCACACCCGGATTCGGTCTGCTCCAGAAGGACGAGGACGTGGAAGCACCGTTCACCAAGATTACGCCAGTCGAGGACGACGAGATCCGGTACGGCGACCTCTCGGTGCCCATCGACCCCTGTATCGGCACCATCGGCGTCGCCCCCGCCGAGGAGACGTTCTCGACGCTCGTCCCGCACGACCACGGCGGCAATCTCGACACCAACGACATGACGGCCGGGACGACGGCCTACTTTCCCGTCTCGCAGGCGGGCGGGATGCTCGCGATGGGGGACTCGAAGGCAGCGATGGCCGACGGCGAGATGTGCGGCACGGGCGCGGAAATCGCGACAGATATCGACCTCACCGTCGACCTGATTTCCGACCCCGAGTTCGATCTCGAACGTCCGCTCGTGGACACGGGTGACTACTGGAAGACGGTCGCAAGCGCTGAGACGATGGAGGAAGCGAGCAAACTCGCCCACCGCGATGCGATGCGGTTGCTTGCCGCGGAGCACGGCTTCAGTCCGACCGAGAGCCACACGTTCGGGAGCCTCGTCGGCGGCCTGGAGATATCCCAGGTCGTTGACCCGCTCGTGACGGTGAAGAACGCGGTTCCGAGTGAGTACGTCTCCGCGCCGTTTTAGCCCTGGGCCGCAATCAGTCCGCCTGAGTCTACGGCGGGAGATCAGTTCTCCAGTAGTTGCAGCAGCAGCGCCTGCTGGGTCGGCATGCGGTTGCCGGCCTGTTGCCAGACGACGGAGCGCTCCCCGTCCAGCACCGCGTCGGTCACCTCCTCCCCGCGGTTGGCCGGCAGACAGTGCATCAATGTGGCGTCTGTCCCGGCGAGGAGGTCCTCGTCCACCTGATACCCCTCGAACGCCGGAAGCTTCTTCGCGCGCTCGTCCTCCTCGCCCATGCTGACCCAGGCATCGGTGTAGACTGCATCGGCGCCGTCGACAGCTGCTGCCGGAGAGCCGGCAAGCGTCGGCGAGTTGCCGAGTTCGCCGGCTGTCGAGAGCACGTCGTCGCTGACGCCGTAGCCCTCGGGTGTCGCCACACGGAGGTCCACGTCCGCAAGCGCGCACCCGACCACGAGCGAGCGCGCGACGTTGTTGCCGTCGCCGACCCAGGCCAGCGCGGCGTTCTCACCGGCGATTTCACGGAGGGTCAGCAGGTCCGCGAGCGTCTGGCAGGGGTGGGCCTCGTCTGTCAGCGCGTTCACCACCGGCACCTCGGCGTAGGCCGCCAGTTCCTCGAGGTCCGCGTGGTCGTTCAGGCGCGCGACGAGCACGTCCACGTACTGCGAGAGCGCGCGAGCGGTGTCTTTCAGCGGCTCACCGTGGCCGAGATGAATCTCATCCGGGCCGAGGAAGGTCGGATGGGCGCCCAACTGTGTCAGCCCCGCCTCGAACGAGGTGCGTGTGCGGGTCGAGGGTTTCTCGAACAGCAGTCCCGCCGTCGCGTCCTCGAGACGGCCAGCTTCCTCGCCCGCTTTCAGTGCCGCGGCACGGTCGAGCACCCGCCGGAGCCCACGGGGGGTGAGGCTCTCGATGGTCAGGAAATCGGACGGGAACTCGGTGGTAACTGTGTCGTGCATTGTCTGTCTCATCTCAGTCGGTTAGCTGTTCACAGGCCGTCGTCAGCACGGTGACTGCGTCGTCAAACGCGGCGAGGGGCAGGCGCTCGTCGGGCGCGTGGTCCAGCGCGGAATCCCCGGGGCCGTAGGTGACGACCGGGACACCCCAGCCGTCGGCGAACAGATTCGCGTCCGCGGTCCCGGTCTTGTGGAGGTGGGTCGGTTCTCCGCCGGCCGCGCGGATACCGCGACGGAGCGCTGCCGCCGGCGGACTCCTGGCGCTGGCGACGTGGGCGGGGATTTCGTCGGTCCACGTCAGGCTGCCTTGGGTTAAACTCGCCTCCGCTGCTTCCCTGACGGCGGCTGGCGATTGGTCGGGTGGAACGCGGAACTGGGCCGTGATATCGGCTTCGACGGCCTCACCGTCTGCCGCCAGACCGCCCGAAATGTCGGTCGCCGTCGCGGTGACGGTTCCGAACACGTTCGTATCACTCTCCGTGGCACCCGCTGTCCCGTCTACGGTCGCCTTCACCGCTTCCCACCACGCAGTCGCGCGGTCGATAGCGTTCGGTTCGGGGCGGGAGCCGTGGGCCGCGGCGCTCTCGACGGTGTAGGCTCCGATGAGGATGCCGCGGTAGCCGAGCGTCAGCGCGTCCCAGCCCGATGGCTCGCCGTTGATGACCATCCTCGGGGCGTCGCGGTCCGCCAACAGGTGGCGCGCGCCGGCGGAGTCCGTCTCCTCGGCGACGACGCCAGCGAAGGACACGCCGGTCTCGACGGCCGCCACGGCCATCGCCGCGAGCGGACCGGTGGCATCGACGCTGCCACGGCCGTGGAGCACCGGGCCGGTCACCCCGAGTTCGTCGTCGCCCTCCGTGACTTCGACAGGCAGGTCGCCTGGCACCGTGTCGATGTGGGAGGTGAGTAGTACCGCGTCGTCGGCGGGCGCGCGGACGTTGCCCGCGTCGTCGATGAACGCCTCGCGGCCGTTGGTATCGAAGAACTCACACAGGTGCGCCGCAGCCTCGCCCTCGTCGCCGGAGGGCGACGGGATTGCAACCAGTTCCGTGAGCAGACGGCGGCCGGGCGTGTTGAGCACACCGTCGGGGGCGTCGGGCGCGGCGAGGGTTTCGCTCACGCCAACACCTCCACGAAGCTCTCGACGAACGCGTCTGCGTGAGCCTGGTCGGCGATGAGCGGCGGCAGCAGACGGACGACCGAGCGACCGGCCGGGAGCGCGAGCACCTGCTCCTCCAGGGCGAGGGCCCGGAGCACGCTCATCGCACCGTGTTTGACCTCGACGCCGACCATGAGACCCTCGCCGCGCACGTCCCGCACCGGGAGGTTGTGGCGCTCGACGGCCACCGCGAGCTCGGATTGGAGGTAGCTTCCCACCCCTGCGGCGTTCTCGGCGATATCCTGCTCCGTTATTTCTGCAAGTGTGGCGTCCGCGGCGGCGGCGACGAGTGGGTTCCCGGCGAAGGTCGAGCCGTGGTTCCCTGC
>CAYXXM010000019.1:0-15411 GCA_964469085.1 uncultured Haloferacaceae archaeon | reverse complement strand
TGGCGTGTCTCCTGGTCCGACAGGCCCTGCACCCGGAGCGGCTCGGCCACCGATTCACCGACAGTCATCCGCGGGTCGAAGCTCTCTCCCGGGTCCTGGAACACCATCGACGCCCGCCGGCGAAGGTCCCGCAGTGCGTCCTCGGAGAGCGAGCCGACGTCTGTCCCGTCGAACCGTACCGTCCCGCCGGTGGGCTCCTCGATTCGCAGCAGGCTCGCAGCCGCGGTGGATTTGCCACAGCCGGATTCGCCGATGAGACCGACTGTCTCGCCGCGCCCGACCGTGAAGCTGATGCCGTCAACCGCGCGAATCCGGCCCTCCTCGCGCTGGAGGAATCCGCTCGTGATGGGGTAGTGTTTCTCGAGATTCTCGACGGCGAGCAGCGGGTCGCTGTCGGTCATTCTCCCTCACCTCCAGCGTCCGGTTCCACGGAATCAGCAGCCTCTCCAGTGGTGGCGGATTGCTCCCGTACCCGGGTTACGCCCGCCCCAGTCACGCGCTCGGCGTCACGCCCCTGCTGGTGATAGATGCAGGCTGCACGGTGCTGCGCCGCGGCCGTCGCGCTCGTCGATGCCGGATCCGTCGTAGCCACCGATGCGGGTTCCGTCGCCCCACGCGATGACGGGTCCGTCGCACTGCGGCCTGTCCCACCGGCCGCCTGGTCCGGGGAGTCGACGACGTACTCTACCGGATGCGCTCCCGAGCGGCACTCCTCGACGGCGTGTTCACAGCGCGAATGGAACCGGCAGCCGTCCGGCGGCGACTCGGGGTCCGGGAGCGTCCCGCCGACCGGTCTGAGGGTCCCGTGGCCGGGGATGCAGGAAAGCAGCGCGTTGGTATAGGGATGGCTGGGCTGCTCGAACAGCTCTCTCACGGACGCTCGCTCCATCACCTTGCCCGCGTACATGACGACCACGCGGTCGGCGATGCGTGCGACGACACCCAGGTCGTGGGTGACGAACAAGATTGCAAGCCCCCGTTCGGCCTGGAGCTTCTGCAAGAGCGAGAGCACGCCCGCCTCTGTCGTCGCGTCGAGCGCGGTCGTCGGCTCGTCGAGCACAAGCAGGTCCGGATTGCCGGCAAGCGCCATCGCGATCACGACCCGCTGTTTCATCCCCCCGCTGAACTGGTGGGGATAGTCGTCGATGCGGGTCGAGGGGTTGGGGATATCCACCTGGTCCAGGAGCGCGATGGCGCGCTCGCGAGCGTCAGCCGTCGAGAGCTCGGTTGCCTCGACGACGTTCTCGGCTATCTGTTCACCGACCGAGTAGACCGGGTCCAGCGCGTTACCCGGGTTCTGGAACACGTAGCCGATGCGTTCGCCCCGGATTTCCTGAAGCCGGCCGCGCGTCGCGTCCAGCAACGCCTCGCCGTCGAACGAGATGCGTCCCTCGATTGAGCCGCCCTGGAGCAGCCGGGTGACCGCCTCGCAGGTCACGGTCTTCCCACTGCCGCTCTCGCCGACCAGACAGAGTGTCTCGCCGGTATCGACGGAGAACTCGATGCCGTCGACGGCCCGGACGGCGTCGAAGCGGACGTGGAGCCCCTCGACCGAGAGCAGTGGGTCGCTCATGGCCCGCCCTCCGGGTCGAGGGCATCTCCAAGCGCGTCCACCAGCACGGTCGTCGTGCTCACCATCAGCATGAGCGCCAGCAGGGGGAAGACGATGGCCCACCAGAGCCGGAGCGGCGAGACAATACCGAGACCCGCCTCGGGCAGCATGGGACTCTTCAGCGCGGAGACGATGGCGTAGCCCCACGACGGGGTTTTCGTCTGGACGAACCCGAGGTACGAGAGCGTTATCTCGACGACCAGCAGTTTGGGTATCTGGCTCGCGAGCGAGCCAACGGCGACGTGTGAGACGTTCGGTATCAGGTGCCTGAGCACAGTGTCAACCGGGGTCGAGCCGGCGTCGGTCGCGGCGCGCACGTAGCCGGCGTCCCTGAGCGAGAGCGCCTCCGCTCTGACTCGCCGGGCGATGAGTCCCCAGCCGAGGAGGCCGAACAGGACGACGAGCACCCAGAGTTCCGGGCCGGCAAGGAGCCGGACGAACAGGTAGATGACGAACGCCGGCAGCACCTGGAAGAAGTCCGCCGAGCGGGTGATGACGGCGTCGACCCGGCCGCCGAGGAACGCCGCGGCAGTCCCCGCGACCGTGGCGACGGGGACCAGTATGACGGCGGTGAGCGTCGCGACTTCGAAGGCGACCCGGAAGCCGCCGACGACGAACGCAAGCACGTCACGACCGCTCGAGGTTGTGCCCAGCGGATGGGCCGCCATCCCGAAACACCGGTCGCCGTGCAGTTCACCGGAGCAGTAGATGAGCGATTCGGCCGGGACCGACAGGCCGTACGGGGGAAGCCCGGAGGAGGGCTGTCGGGTTGCCCCTTCGGTGAACGGGAACGTCGCCGATATCGGCGGGCCCATGGTCTCCGGGCCGACGACGGCGACGACGGCGAGCAACGTGAGAATCCCGAAACTCAGCCGGCCGAATCGCCGGGCCCGAAACGCCTGCCAGTACTCGCGGGCCCGGGACCGATCGAGCGCCAGCGGGAGGATACCGTAGGACAGGAGGAAGGCGAGCGCGAACAGCACCAGCCAGTCGAGTGGACTGGGATCGAACGAGCCATACAGCGTGTGCGCCTGGATCACGACGAAGTAGTGATAGAGATACAGGGGAATCAACAGGGCGATACAGACCAGGAACAGCCGCGTGCTCGGCTGTCCGATACGGCCCGTCCCCTCGATCTCACTCCAATCGACCTCCTCGAACGTCGCGGCGTCGTCGGGAGGTTGGTCCGAACCACCGGTACCAGATTCCGGCATGTTACCTGTAGCGTCCCAGACAGTCTCGTGGTGTATAGGTTACGATGGGTGAAACAGCTGGTTCATTGACCAATTTCTTTATTCGTCTTCATGAAGAGGCAAATCCATGAAGCGCCTGCTCGCTCGACGGACGCTCTGGTCGCTATTCGTCGTGTTCCTGTTCCTCTCCACGATATTCCTGGCGTTCGCACTCATCGACGACCCGACGAAGCCGCTGGGCGGGGAGATCAATTCCGGCCGGTTCGGCCAGATTCAGGACGATAGCCAACCGCTCAGCGAGCGCTATCTGCTGTTCATGGGCTGGTACCTCGATCTCGATCTGGGTGAGTCGGTGCTCTACAACCAACCGGCCTCGACGCTCGTCGTGGCGACGCTGCCTGTCACGCTCGCCTACCTCGTTCCCTCGGTGCTGCTCGCCGCGCTGTCCAGTCTCCTGACCGGGCTCTACACCGGCATGCGACCCGGCGGCTTGATCGACCGCATCGCTAGCGCACTTTCCCAGATCGGACTGGGGTTTCCGGCGGTCGTCATCGCGGACCTGCTCGCGTTCTGGATCGGGACGCTGGAGTGGTACCCGTCGTACGAAGCAGGCGCCGGCATCCTTGCCCCCGCCAATCTGGGGGTGCTCGCGCTGCCGATGCTGGTAACGGCGTTCAACCTCTGGGCAGTCCAGAACCGTGCCGTCCGCGCCGAAGCGGCTGCCTACCTCCCCCAGGAGTTCGTTCGAACCTTGCGGGCTGGTGGCGCCGACGACCAGCGGGTGGCCCGGCACCTGTTCCGTAACGCCGCCCCCTCGCTGGTCGCGCTGTTCGTCTCCGAGGCGCTCGCGACGATGCTCATCTCCATGTACGTCGTCGAGATTGCGTTCGAGCTTCCGGGCTTCGGGTCGCTCTCCTACGCCGGGTTCTTCAAGCCGGACCTCGCACTCGTCGTGCCTGCCGTATTGTTGCCGGTCATTCTCGGGCTGATCGGGAATACGGCACAGGACATCGTCGCCGCACGGCTGGATCCCCGTATCGAGTCGTAACGGTCCCATATGGATTCTGTATAGCCACATATAGTTTATCTCCTGAGCTGAGCTCCGAGCCCGCCAGCTTTTAGCCGGCTGGCCCCGGCTGGCGCGTATGGTCTGGGTCCGTTCGGAGTACGCGGGTGAGCTCGCGGTGCTGACGACGTGGTTCACCGCGCTGGTGCCGTGGAACGTCCACTTCGTCCCGCTGTCGGATGCCTCGAGCGTGTTGTTTGTTCGGTTCCCGATGCTCCAGGTGCGTTACGTGTTCGGCCTTGAACTCCTGCGCGGGACGCAGGTCGGCCTCCCCGTGCCGTCGCCGCTGGTCGACGACGCCGGTTTCGTCGTATCGGCGATGGCGTTCCAGGAGAGTCCACAGTTGACGACCGGCTACGAGCTCTGGGCCATCGGCGCGCTGGTCTATCTGCTCGCGCTGGGCATCTCCATCGCCTATTACCGCGACGAGGAACGGGTCGAGGCTTGGCGGATCGACCCAGTCGGCCTCCTCGGTTCGCTCCTGGTGCTCGCCGCCGGCGCGTTCGGCCTGGCAACTGTGTTCACCTACGGCGTGTTTCCGGGCGTCCCGATTCCACTCGGCGTCGTCCTGACGGCGCTGTTCGGAATCGTGCTGCTGACAGCCGAGCGGGTGGACGAGACAGAGACAGAGGAACCCGGCTGAATCCAGTCGGAGGACATGCGCCGCTCGCCAGGACCAAAACGAGCCCTCGTGCCGAACTCGAACTCGTGCCCGCTGCAGCCCCCGAGGCGATTGCGGAACGCAGTTTTAAGTCATTGCCAGAGGTAAACCTACCAACCCCGGTCAATGGCTGGAGAAATTACTGAGGGCGGTGGAGAAAGCACGCTATCGAGCCTCAAACGCCGCATCACCCGGACCGTCGAGATGCTGCGTGGCTCGGAGATAGCGGTTCGACCGTTCGAACCCGGGCGGGACGGCCCGCTTTCCTCCTTCGAACCGCCAGCGGACCACGACGAGGTGGACCGATACTGGGTCAACGCGCCCTACGCCTACGTCGTCGTCACACACGACCCCGAGGCGAGCGAACATTACTACTTCGTGGTCGAACCCGACCTCGACGAGTTCGAGACGCTGCTACTACAGCGCATCGTCGAGGACATCCGCGACCCACTGCTCTACCGTACCGGTTCAAGTGACACCAGCGAGGAGACGCTGAGCGAGGAACTCGCATCGCTACTGGAACAGTACGGCGTCGAGGCGGAGATGTCCACGTTCTACTCGCTGCTCTACTACCTCATTCGGGATTTCCAGGGGTACGGAAAGATCGACCCGCTGCTCAACGACCGCCACATCGAGGACATCTCCTGTGACGGCTACGACCTCCCGATTTTCGTCTACCACGACGACTACACCGACATCGAGACCAACATCGCCTTCGCCGAGGATTCGCTGGACAACTACGTCATCCGACTCGCCCAGCAGTCCGGCCGCCACATCTCCGTCGGCGACCCCATCGTCGAAACCACGCTTCCGGACGGCTCACGGGCCGAGTTGGCCCTCGGTGAAGAGGTGACCCCCCGAGGGTCGGCGTTCACCATCCGGCAGTACGCAGAAGAGCCGTTCACACCCGTCGATCTCATCAACAACCAGACGTTCACGGTTGGGCAGATGGCCTACTTCTGGCTCTGTATCGAGCACAACAAATCCCTCATCTTCGCGGGCGGGACCGCGTCGGGGAAGACGACGTCGATGAACGCCGTCTCGATGTTCATCCCGCCGCGTGCGAAGGTGTTGACCATCGAGGACACGCGTGAACTGTCACTCTATCACGACAACTGGCTCTCCTCCATCACCAGAGAGCGCCTCAACGAGGGCAACGACATCGACATGTACGACCTGCTGCGCTCCGCGCTACGCCACCGGCCGGAGTACATCATCGTCGGCGAGGTTCGTGGGCAGGAGGCAGTCACGCTGTTCCAGGCGATGAACACCGGCCACACCACGTTCTCGACGATGCACGCCGACTCCATCGAGACGGTGATCAATCGGCTGGAGAACGAACCCATCAACGTGCCGCGTGCGATGGTCCAGAGTCTCAACATGATCTCCATCCAGGTGCTCACCCGGAAAGACGAGGAGCGGGTGCGCCGCGCGAAAACCGTCGGTGAAATCGGCGGCATCGACCAGCGAACCGGCGAACTCGACTATTCGGCGGCGTTCCGCTGGCTCTCTGAGAGTGACACCGTCGAACGCCAGGACTCGGAGCTTCTCGACGAAATCCAGGACGAGCGGGGGTGGAACCGCTCGGAGATGCTCCGGGAGCTCCGCAACCGCGAACGGTTCCTCGAGTTCCTCCAGAAGCGGGGCGTGACGGATTATCGGGCGTTCACAGCTCTCATCAACGAGTATTACGCCCACCCCGGGCGCGTCATGGATCGCGTCGAGGAGTCCGACGTGGAGCTGGAAGCGGGAGACGAACTCGCGGAAGCGATAGAGTAATGGCCAGAATCTGGGTCCTCCCGCTGCTGTTCGCGATAGCGCTCCTGTTCCCGCTGGCCATCGAACGGGTCAACCGGTCGATGCAGTTGCTGATTTCTCGGGTCGCCCTGTCGCTGTTCGGGGATTACGTAGCCAACGAGAGTCCACGGAAGAAGGAACACCAGTCGAAGCTTCGTGCCGCCCACGTGGAGACGACCCACCGGGCGTACGCGTCCCGAACGTTACTGTACAGCATGTTGTTCGGCATCAGCGGGAGCATCATCGGCGTCTACATCGCCGCGCTGGTGCTCGAGGTTCTCAAGATCAGCGGCGCGATGGTGCGCCAACAGCTGCCGGCGACGCTCAACTTCCTCGCCAAACTGACCCGGGTCACGCAGCTTCCCCTCTCGGAGCTGTTCATCCTGCTGTTCGCATCCAGCGCGTCCATCGGGGCGCTGACGGCGTTCGGCACCTACTACGTCCGGTGGGAACTGCTCGACCAGCGAGCTAACGCGCGGGCGAGCGAGATCGAGTCGACGCTCCCGCGCACCATCGCGTTCATCTACGCGCTCTCGCGCTCCGGGATGGCGTTTCCGGCGATTCTCGACACGTTGACCGAGAACCAGCGCGTCTACGGCGAGGCCGCAGTCGAGATCGGGGTCGCCGTCAGGGACATGAACACGTTCGGCACCGACGTCCTCAGCGCGCTCGACCGGATGTCCCAGCGGACGCCGAGTGACAGCCTCGACGAGTTCGGGGAGAACCTGTCGTCGGTGCTCGGGTCGGGACAGTCGCTTTCTGGGTTTCTGAAGGACCAGTACGACCGCTATCAGGAGGAGGCCGAGGCCCAGCAGCGGCAGTATCTCGACCTGCTCTCGACGTTCGCCGAGGCGTACGTGACCGTGCTGGTCGCCGGACCGCTGTTCTTCATCACCATCCTCGTCGTCATCGGCCTGGTGCTCGAGGACACGCTCCCGCTGCTCCGGTTCGTCGTCTATCTCGGCATCCCGATGGCGAGCATCGCGTTCATCGTCTACATCGATAGCGTAACAAATACCGTCGGGGGCACGATGGCGGACGAGGAGTCCGACATCTCCGCTGTCGGCATCGATGGCATCACCACCGGACAGGACGAGGTCCCGCGCTCGGAAGGCGGCGCCGCGCCCATGTCGACGCCGACCCCCGTCGAGGGGGATCGATGGCAGGAGAGCCGGGAGCGACTGTCTGCGTACGACCGCTTCGAGAACGTGCTCGTCTGGTTCCGGCGGCCGGGCCGGCTCATCCTCAAGAATCCGGAGTACAGCTTCGGCATCACCGTCCCCATCTCGATCTGGTGGCTGGTCGTTCGCATCGGTGCGATACCGCTTTCACCCCTCGCGGCGGTCCGAACGGTGGACACCCCGTTGGTGGAAGTGACACTGTTCTCCGTCGGCGTGTTCGCGCTGGTCCACGAGTTGAACAAGCGGCGAGTACGGGCCATCGAGAAGGTGGTCCCGGACTTCCTCGACCGGCTCGCGAGCATCAACGATGCGGGGGTGAGCGTCGTCGAGAGCCTGGAGCGGCTGACCCGGTCCGACCTCGACGCACTGACGCCGGAGCTCCAGCGCACGTGGCGCGACGTCGAGTGGGGTGCCGACGTGAAGCAGGCGTTCCGCCGGATGGACAGGCGAATCGACTCGGCGATGGTCAGCCGGTCGACGGTGCTCATCACCAACGCGATGGCCGCCAGCGGCGAGATCGCGCCCGTCCTGGAGATCGCCGCCGACGAGACACGGGCAGGGCGCCGACTCCAGCGCGAGCGCCGTCAGGAGATGCTGACCTACATGATGGTCATCTACATCTCCTTTTTCGTGTTCATCGGCATCGTCGTCGCGCTGACGTCGTCGTTCATCCCGGCCATCGAGAACGCGAACCTCGGGGGCGGCGGTGCCGGCCAACTCCCCGGCGGCGTCTCATCGGGACTGTTCTCGGGCATCGGGAGCGTCAACACCGACGCCTACAAGCTCATCTTCTTCCACGCCGCGGTCATCCAGTCCCTGCTCTCGGGCATCGTGGCCGGTCAGCTCGGTGAGGGCGCGGTCCAGGACGGCGCCAAACACGTCGTCATCCTGCTCGCCGCGACGTTGGTGGCCTTCTTCTTCATCTGATGGTGCCGGACCACGCCGGCACCACCTACGACCGCATCGCCTCACAGTTCTCCGAGACGCGGGAGTACCCCTGGCCGGAAATCGAGACGTTCCTCGACGGCCGCGAGGGCGATCTGGGGCTGGACCTCGGCTGCGGCAACGGCCGGCACGCGGAGCTGCTCGCAGAGCACGTCGGCCGCGTCGTCGGTGTCGACGCCAGCACGGGGTTGCTCGCCGAGGCTGCGGCCTGGTCCACCGACCGCGGATTCGGGCTGGAGCTCGTCGCCGGCGACGCCGCGGCCCTCCCCCTACGGGACGACGTCGTCGACCTCGGGGTGTACGTCGCAACTATCCACCACCTCCGTTCCCGGGAGCGCCGCCTCGCCAGTCTGAACGAACTCGCCCGGGTGCTCGCGCCCGGCGGGAGCGCGCTGGTGAGTGCCTGGAGCACCGCCCACAGCCGGTTCGAGGACCGGGAAACCGACGGCTCGGGACTGGACACGGAGATCGACTGGACGCTGCCGGACGGCGAGACGGTTCCAAGGTACTACCACATCTACGATCCCGCGGAGTTCGACGAGGCGCTGGCCGAGAGCGAACTTCGGGTGACGTCCACCGAGGTTTCGAGCGGCAACTGTTACGCCGTCGTCGGCGTCGACGACCCGGAGTAGCGGCTCCCGCCGTCGCGCTTTTTACGTCCTCGCCTTCTACCCCGTCGCAATGAAGACCGCCATCGTCACCGTCGGCGACGAACTCCTCGCGGGCGATACGGAGAACACCAACGCCACGTGGCTCTGTGCCCGTCTCGACGACCGCGGAGTCGACGTGGAACGGGTCACGACGCTCCCGGACCGCGTCGGCGATATCGCTCGCGTGGTCAACGAGTACCACGCCGAGTACGACGCCGTGCTCGTGACCGGCGGGCTGGGACCGACTCACGACGACGTGACGATGGCCGGCGTTGCCGCCGCGTTCGGCCGCGACATCGAGCACCACGACGCCGCGCTCGGCCAACTCCAGAAGCAGGGCGGCTACGCCGCCGCGGACCTCGCGGATGGCACGGCCGACCTCCCGGCTGGCGCCCGGGCGCTCCACAACCCCGAAGGGGTCGCCCCTGGTGCTGTGGTGGAGTCCTGCTACGTGCTTCCGGGTGTCCCCGCCGAGATGCGGGCGATGTTCGCGACGGTGGCAGACGAGTTCGAGGGGACACAGAGCAACACCGAGACGGTCGAGACCGGCGAGCCCGAAAGCGCGCTGCTGGACCGGCTCGCGGCCGTGCAGGACCGCTTTGCCGTCAGCGTTGGATCGTACCCCGGCGAGACGGTTCGGCTGAAAGTTACGGCGACGGACCCCGCGGAAGCCCGCCGCGCCGCTGCGTGGCTTGAGGACCACGTCACTGCGGTCGAGGAGTAACTGTCGATGCTGTTGTCCCAGGCTATCGGAAAATGTGGATTGTCCAGGCGATGACGACCAGCCGGCTGACTGAGGGCACGACGTCACCTGCCAGTCTGTCAGGGAGGGCCGTTCCGTTGTGGGCGCGAACCTGCATCGGCTGACGTCGGATAGCGGCGTCCTGGTGATACGCCGCTGGCCGCATCCCCGCCCGTTTTGGCCCCCGGTCCCCTGGGTCGGGCTATGCGCCTCGGCTTCGTCGTCAACCCCATCGCCGGCATGGGCGGCCGGGTCGGTCTCAAAGGGACCGACGAAAAGGTCGAGGAGGCCCGTGCCCGCGGCGCGGAACCGCGCGCGCCAGAGCGGGCCGAACGCGCGCTGGACGCGCTCGCGGACCGCCTGCCAGACGCCGAGATTCTCACCTGGGGCGAGCCGATGGGAGCGGGCCTCGTCAAGGCTGCCGGCTACGACCCGGAAACTCTCGGCGACTCCGAGGGCGAAGACACGACTGCCGGGGACACCATGGAGGCCGTCGAGGCGTTCCGAGAGAACGGGGTGGACCTCGTGCTGTTCGTCGGCGGCGACGGCACCGCCGCCGACGTGGCAGCGGCGCTTTCGGGCTCGGAGATACCGTTGCTCGGCATCCCGGCGGGCGTGAAAGTCTACTCCTCCGTCTTCGCCGTCTCGCCCGAGGAGGCCGCCCACGCCGCCGCGACGTTCGAGCGAACGGAGCGCCGCGAGGTGATGGACATCGACGAGGATGAGTACCGCGAGGGCGAGGTCAATCCCGAACTCCAGGCGGTCGCGCACGTCCCCGTCGCCGAGTCGCTGCAGTCCTCGAAACAGCTCGGCGGCGGCACCGTCGAGGCGCTGGCGGAGGGCATCGCCCAGGACATCCGGGCCGAACCCGGGAAGACGTACGTCCTCGGCCCCGGTTCGACCGTCGGCGCGGTGAAAGCCGAACTCGGCTTCGAGGGCTCGCCCATCGGCGTCGACGTCTGGCGCGACGGCGAGGTCGTCGTCGAGGACGCGACGGAAGCGCAGATTCTTGACGCGCTCGGGGAGGAAAACGTCATCGTCGTCTCACCCATCGGCGGCCAGGGCTTCGTCTTCGGCAGAGGGAATCCCCAGCTTTCCCCCGCCGTGATTCGGCGCTGCTCGGTCGAAATCGTCGCATCCAGGGCGAAATTGGACGACGTGAACGTGCTCCGAGCCGACACTGACGACCCGGAACTGGACGAGGCGCTTCAGGGCTGGTGGAAAGTTCGGGTCGGCAAGTTCGAAACGCGGATGATGAAGTTGGTTTAGAACAGCGCCTCTTCCTCGTCCAGCACCTGCGCCGGGCCGCCGACCTCCCAGACCTCTGTCTCGACGCCCGTCTCCGCGACGGCGTCCTCGACGACATCGACGTACTCCTTGGTCGTGTTGACGTAGACAGAGGCGCCCGTGTCCGTCGAGAAGTAGACCGGCACGCCAGTCTCACGCAGGTCCCGGACGGCGTTGAACACCGCGATGGTCTCGGGCTTCCAGTAGACCCAGCCCGAGGGACCGGTCATCGTCGCCGCCGTTAGCGAGAGCGAGTCGTGCTCGGCGGTGCCGAAGATGCGGTAGAAATCACCCGCCCGAAGCGCGTCGCGCATCTCCGCCAGCTGGTCGTGGACGTGGGAGAGTCGCGCGTCGAACATGTGGCTCTGTTCGGCCTCCTCGTGGGCGGCCTCGGTCTCCTTGTAGGCCGGCACGAGCGCGGTGACGATGCGCAGGTCCGTCTCCGGGTCGAAGCCGTCCTCGCCGACGCCGGTCTCACAACGGTGGGACCGGCAGTCCTCGTCATTCAGCCCGGCCGAGAGGTCCGAGTAGGCGCCGGTTACAGCGCGGGCCGCCGAGGAGGAGCCCCGGCGCGCGATGGTCGAAATCGCGGGGCGGTCGAGTTCGAGCTCGGCGGCCTCGCTGGCGGCCATCGCCAGTGCCGCAAAGCCGGAGGAGGAGGAGCCGAAGCCAACGTTCGAGGGGAAGGAGTTCTCGCTCTCGAATCGTACAGCATGGTCGAAGCCGGCGAGCTCCCGGACGTACTCCAGCACGTGCTCGATGCGCTCGGCACCACGGCCCTCGACCGGCTCGCCGTCGATGACGTACGTGTCCGCCGCGGCGTCGGGCAGGAACTCGACCGTCGTCGTCGTGTTCGACGGCGCGGTACAGACGCTGATGGAGTCGTGATAGGGGAGACGCAGCTCCGTATCGCGCATCCCGTGGTACTTCACGAGCCCCTGAATCGGGTGGGCCCGTGCGGTGGCCTTGAGCGACATCTCTGCCGGGACTCCTCGGCGGCAGGGGTTCAACGTGTCGGTGCGAGTCCGCTCTCCGCGGTGGCTCGACCGATGGTTCCGCCACGGCAACCGGGGTGACCAGGGGTTACGCCAGCGCCCCCATGTCGACCCGGTCCACGAGCAGCCTGACACCGAGATACGCCGCCGTGGCAAGGGCGACGTAGCCCCCAACGGTCGCGTAGACCGTCGCGTCTGCGGAGTCGATGGCCAGCCGAGCGATGGTGTTGGCCGGACTCCCGGGCAACAGGGTTGCCGCACCGAACAGCCCCAAGACGCCCGTGGAGTAGAGGAACTGCGCGGCCCGCCGGTCCGGCGTGAGCAGCGAGACGGCGGCGCCCAGCGCGGAGACGGCGAGGGCGAAGGCCGTCGTCAGGGTGAGCAGCGCCGGCAGGTTCGCAACGGGCGTGCCGTTGAACGACAGCAGTGCTATCCAGAGCGCCGCCTGCGCCGGCGCGAGCAGCACCGCTGCGAGCAGCTTTCCGTCCACGATGGCCGCCGGCGAGAGCGGCGCGACCCGGAGTAGTTCCAGCGTTCCCCTGTCGATTTCCTCGGTGATGGAGTCGACGGTGACGGAGCCGCCGATGAACGCGGGCAGCAGCAGGAGCAACGGCACGAGCACGGTGTAGCTGAAGCCGAAGTACGGGCTGCTGGTCGACTGCCCCGGCAGCGCCAGCGGCTCGGTGGCGAGGTACGCGACCTGCTCGGTCCGCTCCGCGCGTTCGTACGCCCGCAGCGCCTTGCGAACTTCCACGACCACGACGGTGGTCCGGACGTTCGCCTCCGGGACAGTTGTCAGCACCGCCACCCCGCCGTCGCTTGCGTGCTGGGCCTCGAACACCACCTGGGTGTCCCCGCGCTGGAACGCGTCCATCGCCGCGTCGCTACTGTCGTAGTACTCGCCCTGGATGCCGGGCTGCTGGTCCAGCGTCTCGAGCAAGCCGTCGGCGGCGTCACCAGTCACCGCGGCGTCGACGGTGACGCCCGCGACGCTCCCGGGCTGGTACATCGAGACGAGACCCACGACGAGGAACGAGGAGAAGGCCGCGACGAACAGCTGGATGAGCAGCGCGAGCACGATGGTCTTCTCGTCGGCCAGCGAACGGAGTTCCCGGCGCGCCAGGACCGCACGTGGGTCGCGCCAGTGGCTCCGGAGGTAGTCGTCCTCCGCGGCTTCATGTTCAGCCGCCGCCGCGGCGTCGTCATCAGCCGCTTCCGTCGCCGCCTCGCCATCAGCCGCTGCCGCCGCGGCGTCGCTCCCCGATTCGGGCGGCGGTGGGCTGTCAGGCAAGGCGAGTCACCACCGTCAGGTTGTAGGCAGCGTGGACGAGTACCGCAACCCCCATCGCCGCCAGATACGGGTTCCGGCCACGACTGGCGCCGATGGCCGAGATTGATGCGGTCACCGCGTGCAGCGCCAGCGGCGCGAACAGGAGGCCGACCGCGCCCAGAAGCCCGAGTTGCCCGACGCCCGCCGCGCCGGTGGCGAACGCCAGCCGACCCAGGGTCAACTCTGGGAGGCCGACCAACTGGACGACGACGGTCAGTTTCTCGCCGACGAAAAAGCCCAGTCCGGACAGCGTGCCGACGACGAACGCGGTTCCGAGCGTTCGGTCGAACCGCCCCTTCTCAAACCCGGCGTAGAGGTGGACGGATTTAGCGACCTCCTCGACGGCGGCGATGGCGACCAGCAGGACCGGGATGCTCACGCCGATTGGGAGCGCGAACAGGACTGCGACGGCGAGCAGTTCCGCGACGAACACGAACGGGATGAACAGGGCCGAGAGCGTCGCCGCCGAGCGGCGCCCGGCGATCCGGGCGTCGACGGCGTCGAGCAGTTTCAGCGGGACGGAGCGCTGGGTGAACATGTCCTCCTCGCGGTAGACACCCAGGCCGAGCAGGAACAGCACGCTCGCCGCCACGTAGGCCGGCCCGGTCGAGAACAGATACTGGCCGAGCGTCACGGCCGTTCCTTGCAGGTCCTGCACGACGATTGTCAGCGGCGAGATGAGCGCCACCGGCGTGACGTTCGTGAAGATGGCCGGAACGAACGCGTAGGCGGTCAGGAACACCGAGAGCGCCACCGTGACGAAGGTGAGTTCCTTGAACGAGCGGGCGAACATCCCGGCGACGAACGTGCCGGCGAGATAGAGCAGTGCGAGCGGGAGAACCGCCAGCACGGATACTGGGCCGCCGCCGACGAATAGCGCAACGATGGCGGTCAGCACCACCGCTGCAAGCACGTACGGGAGGGTCTTGCCCGCGACGACGTCGCCGGGTTCGACGGGGGCGACCAGCAGCAGCTCTCCTCGGCGGTCGATGCGCTCGTCGAGCACCGTGCCGCCGTAGGCCTGCGCGACGAAGTTCAGCGGCACGAGGAAGGCAAACGCCAGTACGAGTGACGCGAAGGGGAACGGCGGCTCGACGTCGGCGGGTGAGCCGGTCTGGCTGCCGGTGAACAGCGCCTCGCCAACGTTCGGTACCGCGAAACCCCCGTCCTGATCGCTGGGTTCACCACCGCCCACGGTTGACGTTTCGGTCGTGTCCCCGGTTCCGGCGTCGGTCCCGCTGGCCGTGTCAGTTCCAGCCTCCCCACCACCGCCGCCGGGCTGATTGCCGGTTGCGGCCGGCTCACGAGTGGCGTACTGGAGCGTAACCTCGACCGGGAACGCCGCGGACTCGTTTTCCTCGCGAGCCATCAGCCGGTCGTTGGCAGATTCGACCGCCTCCCTGAGGCTGTCGAGAGCCGCCTGTCCCTTCGGCGTACTCCGTGGCTGGAACACCGCGTTGCAGTTCGAGTGATTCCGGTCGACCACGCGCACGTCCCAGTCGGCGGAATCCGGTTCTACGGGGTCGAGCGACGGCGCAGCCTCGACCGTGTCGTAGTAGGGGCTCTCCTCGGCGACGGCGACACGGTAGAGGTCATTCTCGAGGGCGACGTTCCCAGCGGCTGCCGACCCGCCCGCGACGCCGAACCCGAGCAGGATCGCGACGGCGACCAGCGCGAGCGTCCGGCGATCCATCGTGCCAAGGGAGTGACGGACTTCCCAGCGAGCGATGCGGGCGACCTTTCGCAGGCGGCGGCCGGGGTTGCGCACGCGGCGGTTGACGTCGCCGACCGCTCGGTCCGCCGGAGCCGCGTCGTCGCCGCTCGCCGGTGCCGGGTCGTCACCGCTCGCCGGAGCCTCGTCGTCGCCACTCGCCGGAGCCGCGTCGTCGCCACTCGCCGGAGCCTCGTCGTCGCTGCTCACCGGGGCCGCGTCGTCGCTGCTCACCGGGGCC
>CAYXXM010000018.1:0-15796 GCA_964469085.1 uncultured Haloferacaceae archaeon | reverse complement strand
CCGGAGGTGTTCGTCGTCGATGGGGAGTGCGCGGAGATCTCGACGGGCGCGGTGCTGCCGGACGGTGCCGACGCGGTGGTGATGGTCGAAGAGACCGACGAGGTGGTCGACGACGCGGCCGTGGAGATCCGCACCTCGCTCGCGCCGGGCGACCACGTGATGCCCGCCGGCGCGGACATCGCCGCAGGGCAACGGGCACTCGGCCCTGGAACGGAGCTCACCCCGCGAGAGATCGGCCTGCTCTCGGCGCTCGGGCGCGCCGAAGTCCTGGTTCGCGGCCAGCCGACCGTCGGCATCGTGTCGACGGGCGACGAACTGGTTCGACCCGGCGGCGAACTGCAGAGCGACGCGGGTCAGATCTACGACGTGAACAGCTACACCATCGCCGCCGGCGTCGAGGAGGCCGGCGGGGTGGCGACGCTCTACCCCCACGCCGGCGACGACGTAGCCGCGATGGAGGAGACGCTGACGACCGCCGCCGACGAATGCGACCTGGTGCTCTCCTCCGGGTCCACATCGGCGTCGGCCGTCGACGTCGTCTACCAGGTCATCGAGGACCGCGGCGACCTGCTGCTCCACGGCGTCTCGGTCAAGCCGGGGAAGCCGATGCTCGTCGGGCGCCTCGCGGAGAGCGCCTACGTCGGCCTGCCGGGCTACCCCGTCTCGGCGCTGACCATCTTCCGGACGTTCGTCGCGCCCGCCATCCGGAGCGCCGCCGGGGTCCCCGAACCCCGAACCGCGACCGTCGAGGGGACGCTGGCCGCCGAGGAGCGCTACAGCGAGGGCCGCACCCGGATGATGCCGGTCGGCCTCGTCGAGAACGAGGCGGGGGAGACGCTGGTCTACCCGGTCGACAAGGGCTCGGGGGCGACGACCAGCCTCGTCGAAGCCGACGGCGTCGTCGAGGTCCACGCCGACACCGAGTACCTCGCAGCGGGCGAGCAGGTTCGGGTGACCCTGTTCTCCCCGAAGGTCCGCACCCCGGCCGTGCTCGCGATGGGCGAGGACGACCCCGCGTTCTCCCGGCTGCTGGACCGGCTGGGGTCGAGTCGATTCCTCCCGGTCGGCTCCCGCGAGGGGCTTCGGCGCCTGCGAGACGGCCTGCCGGACGTCGCCGTCGTCGCCGGGCCGACGCGGCGGGAGGTCGACTCGGTCGAACTCGCCGAGTGGGACCGCGAGTGGGGCCTCGTCGTCCCCGAGGGGAACCCGGCAGACGTCGACGGGTTCGGCACGCTCGTCGACGAGGAGCTTCGGCTGGTGAACCTGGACGGCCAGACCGGCCTCCGGGCGAGCGTCGACGCCGAACTCGAGCGCCTCGCCGCCGCCCGCGACGAGGCCAGCGCCGACCTCTCTGGCGCCATCGACGGCTTCGGCTTCACGCTCAAGGCTCACGAGAGCCCCGCCCGGCGCGTCCTTGCCGGCGACGCCGACGCGGGCGTGGGGCTGCGCGCGACGGCCGAGAAACTGGGGCTCGGGTTCGTTCCGGTGGCCACCCAGACAGTCCGCGTCCGGGCCAACCCAGAACGCATCGAGAAACCCGGCGTCCAGGACCTCCAGGCCGTGCTCACGGGTGCGGGCGACGTGCTCGAATCGCTGCCAGGGTTCTCGCGATGAGCACGCCGCGTTCCTCGCGCCGACGCGCTCTCTGGCTCGGGGGCCTCGCCGCCGGGGCACTGGGCCTGCTCGCTGGCTGTTCGGGGGCGACCGACGACGCCACCGCGACGGCGGCGGGCGACCGCATCCTCGCGCTCGGGGACTCCTACACGGTGGGGACGAGCGTGGCCACCGAGGAGCGCTGGGTGACCAAACTGGTCGCCAAGCGCCGTGAGGCAGGCCACACCGTCGCGGACCCGCGGGTTATCGCCCGGAACGGCTGGACGACGGGCGACCTCGACGCCGCGATCGACGACGCTATCGCCGGCGAGCAGACTGCCGGAGGGGACGACGAACTTGCGGATAACTACGACCTCGTGACGCTGCTCATCGGCGCCAACAACTGCTTCCAGGGCCAGTCCCCCGAGGTGTTCCGCCCGAAGTTCACGGACATGCTGGAGCGAGCGGTGGGTTTCGCGCCGACTCCGGAGCAGGTGGTCGTCATCTCGGTTCCGGACTACACGCTCACGCCAGTGGGCCAGCAGAACAACCCGGAGACGCAGGCCGAGCGGCTGGAGGCCTACAACAGCATCATCGAGGACGCGGCAGCGGCGGCGGGGACGCGCTTCGTGGACGTCGTGCCGCCGTCGCGGAAGGTCGTCGACCGCCCCGAACTCGTCGCCGATGACGGGTTGCACCCCTCGGGCGAGCAGTACGGCATGTGGCTGGAGCGCATCTACCCGGTCGCTGTCGAGGCGCTGGAGAACTGAGCTCCGGCCCTAATCGCTGCCTGTCCCACGAATACCGACAGCTCCGAGGTCCGCCAGACTCCCGACGCGATGGTCGGCCAGCACGCACTGCCCCCAGCGCCCGTGTTTCCGGACCTATGCCCAGACAGTTTCGACGCCAGCATCACGGATGACGCCGTCGGTAGTGACGACCGCATCGGTCCCCCGGTTCCGGTGGCTCGCCACGACGAACGCATCGTGAATGCTGAACGCGTCGATGATGCGAGCGTACTCGGCCAGTCCATCGTCGTCTGTCGGGGCGAGTGAAACCGGTCCACCTTCGACGAGCGCTCGGCGTGCGTCGCCGGGGGTCCCCTGGAGTGTGATACCGCGGACGTCCTTGTCGCGGGAAACAGAGTAGAGCGCCTCCGCAAGCGCCGTGGGCGGCGTTTCGATCCGTGTTTCGCCCGCCTCCGCCTCCGCAAACACTCGGTCGGCCCGCGAAGGGAGTGCGTCAACCAGATACGCGAGAAGGGAAACCGCGTCCGCGGTGTAGCTCGGCACGTCAGGCCTCCTCGTAGTTCCGGTCCCGCCGCTTCCGTACCCGATCTGCCAGTTCCTCGGCGACGGCCTCACGCTCCGCGTCCGAGGCGTCGTCGGGCACGAGCAGTCCACGGCCTTCGGTTCGCGTTCGCTTCTTCACGACGATGCCGTCGTCGGTGTCCAGCCAGACGACTTCGTCCCCAGGGTCAAGATCGTACTTCTCCCGCAGTTCCTTCGGGATTGTTGTCTGGCCCTTCTCCGTGAGGCGCGTCGTTTCGCTCATGGCCGTAATACTGCCTGTATTACCTTAGTTCTGTGGGCAAACCGTGGCGACGGGGTCGGCTCTCCACTGTCTGGCTATCCCCGAGTCTCCACCGAATCGAACTCCTCGAAACTCTCGACGCGGTGGTCCGCGAGCACGCACTGCCCCCGCCGCTCGTGGCCGTGGCGCTCGACGTGAACGGCGTCGAGGCCGGCGTTCCACGCGGCGCCGACGTCACTCGGGCCGTCGCCCGCCAGCACCCCATCGGCGGAGGGCGCAACCCCGAGTTCGGTCATCGTGTGCTCGACGGGCGCGGGGTCGGGTTTCCAGCCCAGGTCGTCCGAGCAGCAGACGAACGCGTCGAAGCGTGAGCGCAGGTCCAGGTGGTCGACGACCTGCTCGGCGAGGAACGGGGCACAGTGGGTGACGACGCCGACCGGGACCTCCCCCTCCAGCGTACTCAGCAGGGTCGCGGCGTCGTCGTGGACGAACGTCGCCTCGGCGCGGGCGCCGGCGTCCTCCACCTCGTGGAGCGTCGGCCAGAACACCGCCGGGTCGATGCCCATCGCCTGCAGTTCGTCGCTCCGCGGGCCGCCCAGCCCGTGCCAGAGCGTCTCGATCTGCTCGTCGGTGAACTCCCGGCCCAGCCGGTCGCCGACGGCGTCGAACGCCGCCCGGCGGTAGCGCGGCTCGACGTCGACGATGGTGCCGTCGAGGTCGAGGAGCCAGAACTCGTAGTCGGCCATGGATTCTGACTGTAGCAACCCCTCGGGTAAGTGGGTTTCGCGGCTGTGGGAACCGTTCGGCACGTTCGCCGGGGCGCTCCCTGGCCCTGGTTCGCGCGTTCGCCAGCCCGGACTTCAGACCTGCTGGGCGCTTCCGCCAGCCCAGACCTCAGACCGCTTCGGTATCGACGACGTGGATGGAGGAGCCGAGATACTGCTGGAGCGCCGCGTCCACGCTCTCGGCGTTGAACCGGGTGAGATCCTCGGCGACGGCCGCTTTCAGCGCCTCGAGATACGCCTCGTCGGTGCGGAGTTCTGCGAACGCCAGTTCGAGGAGTTCGACGTCCAGCCAGTCGCTGACCGCCCGCCGGAGCGGCGCCTCGTCACTAATTGCGCCGCTCCAGAGCCGGTCGCGGAAGAACAGCCAGTCGATCTGTTCACCCGAGGCGCCCGGGGGCGGCGCAAACAGCCGAAGCGTCGTCTCGAAGCGGTTCGGGGTCAGGGATATCTCGGGCGCCTCGACGCGGAACGCGGCGTCGAAGACGTACGCCGCGGTCATGCCGCCGTCGGCCCGGCCGCCGTGGAGAGCCCGGCTGCCGCTGCCCTCGCGTGCCGGTCCCTCAGTATTCGGACTCACAGAGATCGGCCAACCGGATATCCTTCTCCGTGATGCCACCGGCCTCGTGGGTCGAGAAGTGGACCTCACCTCGTCGTAGCGCAGCGTTATCTCGGGGTGGTGGAACTCCTCGTCGGCGACCTCCGCGAGGTCCGTGAGAAAGCTCGCGGCGTCGAGGTAGTTGTCGAACTCGTAGACGCGGACGATCTCGTCACCCACTTGCTCCCACCCCCCGGGTACCTGCTGCTCGACCTCGTCGTCATCAAGGACCTCGGCCATAACTCAGATGTGTCGTGGAGGGCTGGTAAAAGTTCGGCCGGCCTAGCGCCCCGTCGCCTGGTCGCCAGTCTCCTCCTCGGCGGAGTCGACGTCGATCATCTCGGTGGTTGGGTCGAACAGCGCCATCGCGGTCCGGATGGTGCTCCAGTCGTCCTCGCCGGCGGCCTCCCGGAGGCTCTCCGTCGGCGGCGCGAGTAGCTGGGAGACCAGCGAGTCCGCCAGCGCCTCGACGGTCTCGCGCTGGTCGTCGGTCAGGTCGCCCTGGGCCTCCAGTTTGGTGACCGCCGCCGCCAGTTCGCGGGCCTTCATCCGCTCGGCGCCCCGGTACATCCCGCTGATGGCATCGTCGGCGCGGGCGCGCTTGAACGAGTGCAGCAGCCGGTCGAGTTCGGCATCAATCATCGCCTCGACCTGCCGTGCTTCGGTCCGGCGCTGGGCCTGCGCCTGCTCGGTGACAGCCTCGAGATTGTCGAGGTCGTGGACGACGACGCCCGGGAGCGCGGCCGCCGCGGGCTCGACGTCCCGGGGCTGGGCGATGTCGACACAGACCGTCTCGGTTCCCTCGAGGTCCGCAGCGGTCAGCACCGGGTCGGGCGCGCCGGTGGCGGCGATGACGACGGCGGCCTCCGCAACGGCGTCGGCGACGTCGGCCAGTCTGACTGCCGCCGCGTCGACCCCCACGTCCTCCGCGACGTGTTCGGCGTTCTCGAGCGTGCGGTTGGCGACGTAGAGTCGGGTGATGCCGGCGTCCGCCAGCGCGCGCGCCGCGAGCGTCCCCATCTCGCCGGCGCCGAGGACCAGCGCCGTCTTGTCGGTCAGCGTCGTCTCCTCGGCGGCGAGGTCGACGGCGGCCGAACCCATCGAGACGGTTCCCTCGTTGATGCCCGTCTCCGTCCGGGCGCGCTCGCCGACGTGGACGGCTTTCAGCAGCGCCTCCTCGAGCACGGGACCGATGGTGTCGTCGGCCTGGCCGCGCTCGAGGCTCGCCTTGACCTGTCCGATGATCTGGTCCTCACCCAGGACGAGCGACTCCAGGCCGCAGGCGACTCGCATCAGGTGGCGAATCGCGCCCTCGTGGTCGAGTCTGGTGACCGCCCCCTGGCGGACCTCGGGCGCGAAGTCGGCCAGCGCCTCGCGACCCGCCTCGGCGGTGTCGGCGACGACGTACGCCTCGGCGCGGTTGCAGGTGACGAGGATGACGCTCTCGCTGACGCCGGAGCGGGCCGACAGCGACGTGGCCGCAGCGCCCGGCTCGGTCGGCGCCGCCGACTCGATCTCCTCGACGGTCGCCAGCGAGTGGGAGACGCTCACGCCGGTGATGACTCCTCGGGGCACGTGTTTCGCTCCGTGGATATACAGCCACCGGGGTAAAAGCTTCCGGACGGGTCGTGACCGAACTCGCATAGGGCGGTTCCGGGCGAGGCAGACGATGGGTCGGATTGGACAGCGCCAACGCGTCGAGCGCGCTCGGAACCGGACTCAGGGAACCGGCGTTACAGCCTCGACGTGGTCGAGCGCCGTGATGGCCTCGGTCAGTGCCTGCTGGTCGACCCCGGCCTCGTAGTAGAACACCAGGTCGAAGCTCCCCTCGCGGAGGAGCTGCTGGCACTCCCAGACGAACTGCTCGTCCTCGATGGTCTTGCCCTGGAACTGGTTGGAGGAGAACTCGTCGCTGTCGTTGCCGGCGTAGATGTACGCCTCGCCCTTGCCGGCGTGGTCGGCGATGACGTCGTTGAGCGCGACGGTGAGTTCGTGCATCTCCAGGTCCTGCTGTCCGTCCAGGTCGGTGTGGACCAGCGCCCCCACGAGGTCGATATCGCCCGGTTCGAGCAGCCGCTGCGCCCGCTGATAGAGGTCGTCGTCGACGGGGTCGGCCATGGGTACAATCCGGCGCGCCGCGGTCTTACCGGTGGCGGTTCGGCCGCGCGGACCGCCGACTGCCACGCGAAAGGGCTATGGCCCGCGACGCCGGAACACCGGTGTGCGACTCCGGTACGTCATCCCCGCGCTCCTGCTCATCCCACTCGTCGACGCCCTCATGCTGGTGGTCGTCGCCGGGGAACTGGGCTGGGAGCTGACGGTGCTGCTCGTCGTGCTCACGGGGCTGGTCGGCATGCTCCTCGTGCGCGCCGAGGGGCGCCACACGCTCAGGCGGATACAGGAGAAGGCCGCCAGCGGCGAGCCACCGGCGAACGAACTGCTCGACGGCGCGCTGCTCATCGTCGCCGGCGCGTTCCTCCTCACCCCCGGCGTGGTGACCGACGCAATCGGCTTCCTGCTGACGCTGCCGCCGACGCGCTACCCGATTCGGACCGTCCTCAAGCGTGTCGTCGTCGTCCCGAAACTGGACGAGAAAACCGACGGCTTCGTCACCGGCGGGGTCTGGACGAGCGGCTTCCCGCAGGGCGGCGACGGCGGCACCGCGGGCGCGCCCTTCGACGGGTCGGACGACGACCCGTTCGGAGGGGACGGCGACGGCCGCTTCGGGAGCGCCGACGGCTCCAGCGACGACGAGGACGTGTACGACATCGGGTCCGATTCCTACAGCGTGGAGGACGAGTGATCTCGGCGTAATGGGCAATCGCCGAGGACGAATGATCTCGGCGTCGCGAACAGCCGGTGAGGACGAGTGATCTCGGCGCAATGCGCAATCGCCGAGGACCAGTGATCTCGTCGGCGCGAACAGCCGGCGAGGACGAATGAGTTAGGCGACGCGGCGCAGAATCAACCGCAGGCGAGGGGACGGCGAAGAGAAAGTCTTAACCGATATCCCGGCCAACTTCTGGTTGCGCTCACCTGGGCCAATAGCTCAGTCAGGTTGAGCGCTCGGCTGATAACCGGGAGGCCCGCGGTTCAAATCCGCGTTGGCCCATCCAGGTGCCGGCTGGTCTCCAGCCGGGACACATTGGGCCGCTGTGGCTCCCCAGCCACCTCAATTCCACGTTCTACCACTCCTGAAGAGCCTCGCCTATCGTCGAATCCGTACTGTCCGTGCCTACGGCCTGAACCCCCACTCGTCGCGGTCGTCTTCGAGGTCGAGCACCCACCGGTAGTGCGGGTGGATCCAGTCCAGTTCGTTCTGGTTCGCGTCCACCCACGAGGCGGCGTCGCTCAGCAGTCGCCAGAGCGTCTCGGTGTCGGCGTCGTCGACGCCGTGCTTGTCGAACGCGTAGGCCTGCAACGTCCGGCCGGTGTTGGAGTAGTAGACCGCCCGGTTGTGGTCTTCGGTCAGACCCACGAGGTCCGCTCCGTCGTTCTCCCTCCGGAGCAGCGCCTGGGTCATGTGGCCTGCGTAGACGGCGTGGCGGTGAAACGCCAGTTCGTCGTGCAGGTCGTAGTAGACCAGTCGTCGGTCCGGCCCGGAGTCCGCTGGTGTCGTTCCCATCTGGATCTGGGTGGTGGAACGGGACTGCAAAAGGGGCGAGCCATGGGCGGGGTGAAACTGAAACTGCGGCGACCCGCAGTCGGCCACAGTCACGCGGCAGATAGATCCCGAATCAGCTCGGCGTCGTAGCTCCGGTTACACTGGGTGCAGTACGCGCTCTCGCGGCTATCCGCCGGGTGAATCTGTACGTGGCCGGCTGGACAGCGGAACCGCCACCGCTCCGGCGCCGCCCACTCGTCGGGCAGTCGCTCGACCATCAGCTCCCCACCACGCGCGCCTCGGCGCCGTCGAGTACCGGCGCGGCAGGTCTGCTGCCCGCGACGACCACGGGCCTGCCGGTGGGGAACGGCGCAATCTCGAGCGCTTCAGACGCTACGGAACCATCGGGTCTGTTCATACGCTGTACGGGGAGCGGACCCCGCAAGAGGCCTGTTCGGGTGCTTCCGACCGGTTCCGGTGCCGGGGAGCCCGGCCAGCACCACGGGACAGCTTCGGTGGGGGAACCGGGGTCGCCTTTTCAGCGGCGGCTCATGCGAGTTCGTAGCTCTTGCCGTCCCCACCGCGCTCGGTCGTGATGAGGTTGTAGTGCTCCAGTTTCGGGAGGTGGCTCTTCCGGAGCGCGCGCAGGGTGATCGGGTCCGGATGCTCGGATTCGTACCGGTCGTACAGCTCCTTCTGGATGAGCGGCCCCCAGTTCTCGATGCACTCGTAGAGGACGCGCTGGTGGTCGTTCAGCTTCGAGATGGTCTTCTGGCGCACCTCCTGCTCGGCGTCGAGTACGGCGTCGTCGACGAGCCGTTCCGGTATCGTCGAGCGCCCCTCCGCCGCGGCTTTGCGGGCCGCGACGCGGAGCGCCGTGATCGCCCGGCGGGCGTCGCCGTCGACGAGTTCGGCGATGCGGCCCAGCGTGTCGCGGTCGACGGCGCCCGGTGCCAACCCCTGGCTCGCCCGCCGGTCGAGAATCTCCGTCACGGTGTCGACGCCGTAGCGGTCGAACTGCACGCGATAGCCGACCGAGACCCGCGAATGCACGCGGTCGTCGAGGCGCGCGAGCAGGTCGACCTCGCGGTTCGCGATGCAGATCCACGCGAGGCCGCGGACCGAGTGGAGGTCGTACAGCACGTCCGGGCTCTGCAACTGGTCGACCTCGTCGAGGACGACGACGCTCGGCGAATCCAGCTCGGCCTGGAGCGTGTCGAGCACGTCGCGAGCCGGCGTTTTCATCGGGACGGCGGCGTTCGCGAGGTTCTTCGCCACCCGGTCGAGGACGCCGCTCCGGGTGTAGTCCTTCCAGCAGTTGACGTACGCCGTGGGGACCTCGAGCACCTCGCGCCGGAGTTCCCGAACGGCAGCGCGGGCGACGGTCGTCTTGCCGGAGCCACTGGGACCGAAGAGGAAGCAGTTCTCGGCGCGGCCGCCGTCCTCGATCGGCGCCAGCGCGTCTGTCACCTCGTTCATCTGGGCGTTCCGGCCGACGATCTCTCTCGGGAGGTGCTCGTCGTCGAAGACCGCCCCGTCTCGCAGCATCTACCCAGTAGGTTGGACGGGTGCGGTGTTAAGTGGAACCCCTGAAGTTCCGAACGGTTCCAGCCAGTCCGCACGAGCGGGACGTTCATGTCGCTACCCGCCGAAGCCGCGGCTGTGCCAATCACCGCCACGCCGACGTTCGTCGCGACGGTCGCACTCCTCGTCCTCGTCGCCGGAGCGGTCAACGGGGTCGCCGGGTTCGGCTTCGCCGTCGTCGGGACGATGGCGCTGGCGACGGTCGTCGACCCCGCGACGGCGGTCCTGTTCATGATTCTCCCGATTCTCGCAGTAAACGTCTCGATCGTCGGTGAGCTCTCGGCGACGCAGCTCCGGACCTGCGGCCAGCGGTTCGCCCCGCTGCTGCTGTCGGCGCTCCTCGGGACCGTCGCCGGGATACTGCTACTCGAGCGGGTTCCCGAGGCGCCGCTGCGGGTCGGCCTCGGTGCGATCTCCCTCGCGTTCGTCGCGGCGAGCCAGCAGGCGGTTCCGGTTCCGGGGCTCGAACGGACGAAACGCGGCTGTTTCGTCGAGCGGCCGGCGGCGATGGTCGGCGTCGGCGGCGTCGGCGGCCTCCTGTTCGGCGGGACCAACGTCGGCGTCCAGCTCATCGCGTACGTGCGGAGCTGTGACCTCTCACACGGCCTGTTCGTCGGCGTCGTGGCGCTGGTGTTTCTGGGACTCAACGCCGTCCGGGTCGCCGTCGCTGCCGGCCTCGGTCTCTACCCGAGTCGGCTGGTGATCGCCGGCTCCATCGCCGCCACGGTTCCCGCGGTGGTCGGGGTGGGAATCGGGAAACGGCTGCGTGGCCGGGTGGGCGAGCGGCTCCGCCGGGGCGTCGTGCTCGGCCTGCTCACGGTGGTGGGCGTTCGGCTCGTCCTCGGCGGGCTGGGCCTTCCGTAGCGGCCCATCGGCCGGGGGTGCTGCGCAGGCCAGTTGTCTCGCCGCACCGTCAGCATGCTCGTGGCACTTGCACCGCCGGTCCGTCAGCATCCGCGCCACCTGCGCCGAGGTCCGGCAGCGGCTTCGAACCGCCTGCGTCGACACCAGGGGGCTAATAGGCGGAGATGGCCCCGTCCGCGCGGGCGGCGAGGTGGCTCTCGATGTCGGTTCGCCGGAACCCGAGCGGCGAGAGCACGGACTCGGCCACCCGGCAGAGCTGGTCCCGGTAGAACGCGGCGTCGTACGAATCCGGTGCCTCGTGCACCAGCGACACCCGTGCTCGTCCGTCTTTCTCGTCGTCGACGACGACGTACGCCACGTCCTGCCCGGGGTGTTTGTCCAGCCCGAGGTCGGCGGCGCGTTCGAGCGCGGCGACGTTCCGCGTCGACTGGGTGTACGCCTCAACGCGCTTCGAGACGCGGTTGGTGATGGCCAGCCGTTCGGGGTCGACGGCGCCGCGGCGGAGGTCGGCGATGAACCGCCGGAGGCGGTCACAGACCGCGCCCGGCGACCGCGTGCGGCCGAGTTCCTGTATCAATGCCAGCTGTGCCGCCTTCAGGAACGGCGGCGTCGACCGCTGCCGGCTCTCGATGCCGCGGCGCTTGTAGCTCGCCGCGTCGTCGACCGGCTCGCCCGCCCGCTTCCCGAAGTAGCGGGTCAGCGCGCCGGCGTCGTCGTTCCGGCGCGGGCAGAACGCGATCCAGTCGTAGGCGGCCTCGTACTCCAGTCCCACGCCGACGTCGTCGGTGATCGCCGCGGCGACGGTCCCGAGGTCGGTCTGGGCCCGGTCGTCCATCGCCGTGACCCACACCGAATCGACGATGCCATGCACGACGCGCCAGCCGTGCCGTTCGAACAGCTCCTTGGCGTCGAGGATGATCTCCCGGGCGAAGGCGTTGATTGCCTCGTGACACTCGATGCGGCCGAACTTCGCGTTCGAGAACCCCTGGTAGCCGAAACAGGAGACGAGAATCCACTTGATTGCCGCGGATCTGCCCTCCAGCGCCTCGAGGTCGTCGGCGCCAACATCGCCGTCGTCGGCATCGGCGTCGTCGGCGTCGCCGTCAGCGGCGTCAGCGCCACCGACCGCCCGAATCTCCTTCTTGAACTCGTCGCGGTCGTCGATGAGCGGCTGGAGCACGTCGGGGAGATAGCCCGGCTCCGGACAGATGCTGTAGCCCAGCCCCGGCACGTCCTCGCGCCCGGGGTGGCAGTCACAGCAGACCGTCTCCGGGGAGATGTTCCGGCTGCACATGATGTTCGGGTAGAGGCTCGAGAAGTCGAGTTCGTGGACGTCCTCGTGCAGGCCGACGTCGGGCGCGAACGTGTAGCCGCCGCGGTCGGCCGCCGCGAGCGTTCGCGCGGGCTTGAAGAACTCCGGGCGCCACGCGCGCCACGGCACGAACACGTCGCGGCTGATCGCCTCCCGGATCTGGATGGCGGTGAGCACGTTGCCGATGCTCGCCCAGGCGGCCTCCTGCAGCGGTTTGTGGGAGCGCTCGACGAGGTCGAGCAGGCCGTCGAGGTTGGCCTGCTTGAGGAAAAACGAGTTCGACGCGTCGACGATGACGCGGCCGGGGACGTTGTACCGGGCGGGCGAGTGGCCGGTCCGGCCGTAGCTCTCGTACGTGCTCGCGGCCGCGAGCTGCGTGTAGCCGGGCTCGCGGCCGAGCTGCAGCGGTTCGTCGCCGACGGCGTCGAACAGCCGCGGAACCAGTTCGCCGGTGGAGAGCCGGAGCACGTCCGGGTCCGCGGCCGCGATTGCCCGCTCGACGCCGCGAGCGATTTGCGCTGGCTCGCCGTCGAACCGCTGCTCCCCGGTCTCGGTCTGCACCGTCACCGAGGTCACCCCACGCGACCCCGTCAGCGGCGGCGACGACAGCGACGCGACCGTCGGCCGCCGCTCGGGCTCCGGCACCGTGCCGGTCTCCAGACAGTACCGGAACTCCCGCGAGAAATCGACGTTGAAACAGCGGAACGCCCCGGGCCGGCCCACCTGCGTGATCGTCGACGCCAGCCGTGGAATCACGGCCGGGTCCGTCACCGCGATGACGAGCATCGCGGTCGGGTCGTGGCGCCACCCCGGTCGGTGCCGTTCGCGCCGGACGTCGGTGACAGCCGGATGCGCGCCGATGGCGTCCTCGACGCGGGCGAGCGCGGTTCCCGCGGTCGCGGCGACGGCAAACTCCGGGCGGTAGGTGACGCGCTCGGCCGCGGCGCCCGACGCGGTGAGCGACCACTCGACGGCCGTCTCCGGCTCCGGGAAGTCGATTGCGTAGACCACGATCACCCCTCCTCGCCGTCGAGGCGGGCTTCCAGGTCGGCGATGCGGCGTTCCTGTGCGAGCGCGATGGAAAGCAGCACGTGGTCCATGGTCCGCGCCCGGTTGTGATAGCCCGCCGCGTCGGCGTACGTCGCCGCGTGTTCCCAGAGCCGGTCGAACGGCTCCTGGTCGCGGTGTCGGAGCGCCCGCCGGTACTCCGCCCAGTCCGCCTCGAGGTGGCGGAGGCTGTCCCGGAACGTCGGATTAGTTCGTCCCACGGGCGAACACCTCGGTGGTTGCCGTCTGGTGGAGCGGCTGCCGGGCCTGCAGCACCTCCTGCCAGAACGCGAGCGTCGTCTGTACCCAGTCGTCCTCGAGCGGGTAGACGAGCGTCTCGAACTCGTCGCCGCAGAAGTGGGGGCCCATCGCCGTCTCGCGGACCGTGACGGTGTGACGAGCGGCGGTCGCGACCGGCGCCGCGAACGCGTCGTCCGCGGTGCGGGTGTAGAGCACCGGGACGTCGTGCTCCCTGGCGACTGCCGCAAGTTGTGCCAGCGCGCGCACCAGCATCTCGCGGCCGTCCCGTCCCTGGACGTCGTCCCGGTAGTGCGCGTCGACATCGGGGAGGACGACGACGGCCGTGTCGTCGTCGACCTGCGCGTCGAGCGCGCCGATGAGCGCCGTATGCTGGTACGGTGTGAACGCGCGCGCCATGTCGATGCGGTCGAGGACGCGGCGGTCCGGCGCGATGTCCAGCAACGTGTCGGTCGTACAGTGGCGGCCGGTGCCGACCCAGACGGCGGTCCCGCCCTCCAGCAGCAGGTGGTCGACGGCCACCGTCTGCAGGGGGATGCGGACCTGGCCGTCGGTTTCGAACAGCGTCAGGCCCGGGTCGAGGGTCGGGAGTTCCGGAATCGTGAGCGACTGGTCGTCTGTCCGCCGCGTGGAAGCCATACAGAACGTTGCGGGTGAGAGAGCCATGAGTCCCCCGTGGCGGGTTCCGGACGCTTCCGGCCACGCGAGGACCGTGGGGAGGCGTGCGAGGCAGGCGGTTCCGGTGCGGGTTCCGGAGCCGACCGCAGCAGCCTCGCCGTCGCTCGACGCCGGCGATACCGCTCTCGATGGCTCGGCCACCGCCGAAACCTCCTAACTGTTTAGGGAGATAATTGAGGGTGGTGGACGCGGTAATTATACATAGCGGAGGCAGGCAATCCCCGACGAGCGTCGGAGGGGGCTTGCCTCCGAAGAGGGGCGATTCGGTGCCAGAACGCGAATCTGGGCCGACAGTGTGGGGTGACGTGCCGGAATGGGCTCGGCGTCGAGTGCCGACCCGTTACGCAGGGTGTGTGGGACCACCCCCGTCGATTCTTCAGACGCGAGCGCTACGTTGCCGGTTTTTTGGGTCCGTGACAGTCTCGACGTTCGGCTGGCGTGCAGCGCGCAGTAGGCGTCGTTGGGGTTCGGCTGCTCGTCGTTGGAGTTCGTCTGCTCGTGGTCGTGATCGCCGGCTTCTACTCCGGTCGGGCGCTGGTTTTCTCGGCGAACGTTTCTCTCACCTTCTCAATCTTCGGCTTGGCGTGCATCGTGCAGTAGGCGTCGTCCGGGTTCTTCGCGAAGTAGTCCTGATGGGTTTCCGCCGCGCGGTGGAACTCCTCCAGGGGGACGAGTTCGGTGACGACATCGTCCTCGTAGCCGCCTTCCTCGTCGAGCGCCTCGATGTAGGAGGCCGCGATATCCCGCTGGTCCTCGTCGTGGAAGAGGACGATTGAGCGGTACTGGGAGCCAACATCGGGGCCCTGGCGGTTCAACTGGGTCGGGTCGTGAATCGTGAAAAACACCTCCAGCAGGTCCTCGTAGCCGATGACGTCGGGGTCGTACTCGATCTGGACGACCTCGGCGTGGCCCGTGGTGCCGGAACACACCTCCCGGTAGGTCGGGTCCGCAGATTCGCCCCCGGCGTAGCCCGAGATGGCCGACTCGATACCGTCGAGCGGTTTGAACGCCGCCTCGACACACCAGAAGCAGCCGCCGCCGAACGTCGCGGTGCGTGTCATTGCCCGAGTTACAGGACCAATCCGTATGTACCTGACGTGCGCGGTGGTCCCTGAGGCCGCCACCGGACGCAAAAAGGGTCAATGATGAGGCGGTCACCGACGCGGAAAAAGCGTCGATGGCGCGGGCGGGGCTGAACGCGGCGCCGAAGCGGGCGGCCGACGACGCGGGAGAACAGAAGTTTAAAGCGGCGCTCGGTCCGAGTTCTGGCCAAGAGATGCTTCCGCTCCAGGTCATCGACAGTTTCCTGCTCAACTACGAGATCGGGCAGGTCCTGCTGCTCGTGTTCGTCCTGGGAACGCTGGGCCTGTTCCCGCTCGGGTCGAGAAAGCTGCTCGGACTCCATTTCGCCGGCTTCGGGCTCATCTTCCTGCTGACGCCCCAGGCTATCAACTCCAAGGTGTACCTGTTCGTCGGACTGTCGCTGCTCGTTGTCGGGCCGCTGCTGTTCACCACCGGCGACTGAGCGCCACCTTTTTCGGCAGAACCACGGTACGGATTGGCATGCGAACAGTCCGGGCGCCAGCCACCAGCGCCAACCTCGGGAGCGGGTTCGACACGTTCGGCGTCGCGCTGGAGCGCCCGGCCGACATCGTCCGCGTCGAGCGCGCCGAGCGCACGACCATCGAGGTCACCGGTGCCGGCGCCCAGTACATCCCGGAGGACCCGGAGCGCAACACCGTCGGCGCCGTCGCCGCGGCGCTCGATGCCCCCGCACACATCAGCATCGACAAGGGGGTGCGACCCGCCTCCGGCCTCGGCTCCTCGGCGGCCTCCGCCGCCGGCGCCGCCCTCGCGCTCAACGACCTCTACGACCGTGGCCGCTCCAGGGTGGCGATGGTGAACCCGCCGAGCAGTGCGGGCGCGACGTTGTCCGCGTGGGG
>CAYXXM010000017.1:0-15829 GCA_964469085.1 uncultured Haloferacaceae archaeon | reverse complement strand
CCGAGGACGTGCGAAACCGCCCGCTCCAGGCCAACGACCGGCTCCATCTCGAACGCCTCTCCCGCATGGGGTTCGTCGTCGACGCGACAGACCCGGAGGGCCGCGTTCGCGTCACCGAGGACACCGACGTAGCCGTCGTGGTGGAAGAGGCCGATGAGAGTGATGAAGCATCCGGGGACATCAGTGACATCGACGCGGTGCACGGCGGCGACGAACTGGGGGGTTCCGCCGGCGATTCCGAACCGGGGTCGATTGGGTCCCCGGATGATTCCTCGGTCTCACCAGACGAGTCGACAGAGGAAGCGACCGGCGACGTCACCAGCGTGCCTGGCGTCACTTACGAGGACATCGGCGGGCTGGACGAGGAACTCGACCTCGTTCGGGAGACCGTCGAACTGCCGCTCTCGCGCCCAGACCTGTTCGCCCGACTGGGCATCGATCCACCGAAAGGCGTCCTGCTCCACGGCCCACCCGGAACCGGAAAGACGCTCATCGCCAAAGCCGTCGCGAACGAGGTGGACGCGACGTTCATCTCTATCTCCGGCCCGGAGATCATGAGCAAGTACAAGGGCGAGAGCGAGGAGCGCCTCCGGGAGGTGTTCGAGGACGCCGCCGAGAACGCGCCAGCTATCGTCTTCTTCGACGAGATCGACTCCGTCGCGCCCAAGCGGGAGGGCGGCGCCGACGTCGAGAGCCGTGTCGTCGGCCAACTGCTCTCGCTGATGGACGGCCTCACCAGTCGGGGCGAGGTCGTGGTCATCGGCGCCACCAACCGCGTCGACGAACTCGACCCGGCGCTGCGCCGCGGCGGCCGGTTCGACCGGGAGATCGAAATCGGCGTCCCGGACGAGGGGGGCCGTCGAGAGGTGCTCTCTGTCCACACCCGCGGGATGCCGCTTTCCGACGACGTGGCCGTCGACCGACTCGCTGAGCGAACGCACGGGTTCACCGGCGCCGACCTCGCATCGCTGACGAAGGAAGCCGCCATGTCGGCACTCCGACGGGCCAGACGAGAACCACCCGAGGGGTCGACAGACACCGCTGAGCTCGCCGAACCTGCGCCCGATGCGGACGGCCGGGCGAGCGACGCGGTCACCCGCCTTGCCGTCTCGGAGCTCAGCGTGACCCGAGCTGATTTCGAGTCGGCGCTCGCCGCGGTCGAACCGAGCGCGATGCGGGAGTATGTTGCCGAGACGCCGGACGTCCGGTTAGCCGACGTCGGCGGTCTCTCGGCGGCCAAGCAGACACTTAGGCGGGCGGTGAGTTGGCCACTGACGTACGGAGGGCTGTTCGAGGCCGCCGACACGTCCCCACCGACGGGGGTGTTGCTCCATGGCCCGCCCGGCACCGGGAAGACGCTGCTCGCGCGGGCCATCGCCGGCGAAACCGAGGTTAACGTCCTCCAGGTTGCCGGCCCGGAACTGCTCGACCGCTACGTGGGCGAGAGTGAGAAGGCGGTTCGGGAGCTGTTCGAGCGTGCGAGACAGGCCGCCCCGGCAATCGTCTTCTTCGACGAGATCGACGCTATCGCCGGCGAGCGTGGTGGCGGGAGCGACTCCGCCGTCGGCGAGCGGGTCGTCTCGCAACTGCTGACAGAACTGGACCGCGTCGCGGACACCCCCAACATTGTCACGCTGGCCGCAACGAACCGCAAGGAAGCTATCGACCCCGCGCTGTTGCGACCGGGGCGCTTCGAGTCCCACGTCCACGTGCCTGCGCCGGATTCCGAGGCGCGTCGGGCGATCCTCGACATCCACACCGAGGACAAACCCATCGCCGACGACGTCGACCTCGACGCGCTCGTCGAGGAAATGGCGGGATACTCCGGTGCCGACGTGACCGCCGTCGTCCGGCAGGCGACGTTGCTCGCCATCGAGGAGGTGGCCGAGCGCTATGACGACGCTGTGGCTAACGAACACGCCGACGAACTGCTACTGACGCAGGACTGTTTCGAGCGTGCGCTGTCGTCGGTCGACGCGACCTGAGCGAGATTGGCTCATTGCCGTCAATGCGGGGTGGCTCGGTGCTTTCGGCACGTCCTCGGAGCCGTGACCGTCGCCTGCTGAGACGATATTCCGACAGGGCAAAGTAGGGGCCGGCCGGACTCGGCGACATGGCTGAACACGACGACCACGACGAACAGGGGGACAGCGATGGCCGCGTCACCTCGCCGATGCAGGCGTACGGGACGCGCGAGGTGGGTGTCGGCGTCGCGGTACTGGTAGTCGGTCTGGTGCTGACGTTCGGGCTGGCGTTCGGACTCCTCGGCTTCTGACCGGCCCCCACCCCACTTGGTGGCGACAGCTACTCCAGTTCTGCGTCCAGCGTCGCCCGCAGGTCCCCCAACGCCGCTGCTTGGTACTCCAAAGAGTCGCCACTGACCGAAAGCGCGAGCGACCCCACGTCGGTCGCCGTCCCCAGCTTTGTCACCGCGGCGTCGTCGCCGGCCGCGTCGCGAACCGCCGCGGGGTCGGTCGTCTCGACCACGACCCGGCCGGGTGCTTCCGTGAACAGCGCCGCCCGTGACCCGATGGCTGCCTCGACGCCCGTCCCGGCCGTGACCATTTCTGCGAGCGTCACTGCGAGGCCGCCGTCGCTCACGTCGTGGGTCGCACGCGTCGAGGGCAGGTTTGCGACGCGTTCGTGGGCGGCGACGACAGCCGCCGGGTCGGCCGGCAGGCCCGGGAACCGGTCGGTGCCGCCGAACTGCGAGAGCAACAGCGACCCCCCGAGCGCCTCGGGGTCGTCGCTGCCGGTTGGGGAGCCGGCGGCGTAGTCGGCCGGCTCGACCACCAGGAGCGTGCCGTCGCCGGAAACCGTGGCCGGCGGCGCGTCGTGGGGTTCGCTCGTGGCGTCACTGGCTCCCTCCGACGCGCCACGAACCCCAAGCATCGCGAGCGTCGGGGTCGGTGCGATGGGGCCGCTCTGGGAGTCGTTGTAGAGCGAGACGTTCCCCCCGACGACCGGAGTCGAGAGATTCGCACACGCTTCGGCGAGACCCTCGACGGCCGCCGCGAAGCCGTCGTAGGTCCCCGGGTCTTCGGGGTTGCCGCCGTTGAGGCAGTCCACCGCGGCCAGCGGCGTCGCGCCCTTGGCTGCGAGGTTCGTGGCGTTCTCGATGGCGACCGCGCGGGCGCCGGCCTCCGGGTGGCAGTCCGTCCAGTTTGGGTTCGCGCCCGCGGAGAGTGCGATTGCTGCATCGGTCTCGTGCAGGTTCAACACGGCCGCGTCGTCGCCCGGCGGCGTCGCGGTCCGCAGGCCGACCTCGTGGTCGTACTGGCGGTAGACCCACTCCTTGCTCGCGGCCGTGGGGTCAGAGATGACCGATTCGAACGCCGCGTCGAGGTCGAACGCCGGCAGGTCGCGCTCGGGGGCGGGTGCGGGTTCGCGGCCCAGGTCGTTGAGCGGCGCGCTGTCTGCGAGGAATTCGGCGGGGGCGTCGACCACGTTCTCGCCCTCGAACCGGCAGACGTAGTTCCCGTCGGTCACGCCGCCGATGTCCGAGCAGCCGAGGTCGAAGCGGTCGGCGAGTTCCGCCACGCGTTCGACGTCCTCGGGGCGGACTTCGTAGCACATCCGCTCCTGGGACTCCGCCAGCAGAATCTCGGTCGGGTTCATGCCTGGTTCGCGCTGGTGAACCGCGTCGAGGTCGATGTCCGCACCGAAGCCGCCCTTGGCGACGAGTTCTGCGGAGGCGCCACCGAGGCCTGCGGCGCCGAGGTCCCGTGCCGACTGGACGAGTCCCTCGTCCACCAGTGCCTCGTTACACTCGATGAGCAGTTTCTCCGAGTACGGGTCACCGACCTGGACGGCGGGGCGGTCTTCGGTTTCGGCGTCCTCGGCGAGGTCCTCGCTGGCGAAGGAGGCACCGCCGAGGCCGTCCCGCCCGGTGGCGTTACCGAGCAGGACGAGGCGGTTTCCGGCCGCTTTCGCCTCGGCAGTGACGAGGCGGTCCGGGGTCGTTTTGCCGACGCAGGCGACGTTCACCAGCGGATTGCCCTCGTAGCCCTCCTGGAACGCGACGCTGCCGGCGACGGTGGGGACGCCGATGGCGTTCCCGTAGTCGGCGATGCCTTCGACAACGCCGTCAAGGAGGTAGCGGGCGTGTTCGTGGTCGAAGCGGCCGAAGTACAGCGAGTCAGCCAGCGCGATGGGGAACGCCCCCATGGAGAGCGTGTCCCGGACGATGCCACCGACACCGGTGGCGGCGCCGTCGTACGGGTCGACGTAGCTCGGATGGTTGTGGCTCTCGATGCCGAACGTCAGCAGGGTCTCCGTCCCGGGGACCCGGACGACTGCGGCGTCGTCGCCCGGCCCGACGACCACGTGTTCGCCCTCGCTCTCGAAGGCCGACAGCAGCATCCGTGAGGAGCGATAGGCGCAGTGCTCGCTCCAGAGGTTCTCGAACAGGTGCTCCTCCGCCGTCGTCGGCTCACGGCCGAGTTCCGCGACGACGCGTTCGTGGTCGGCATCCCCGAGAGGCATTCAACTGTGTGGTTACCTTGGGGGAGCAAAGGGGTTTCGTTATGCACGTTCGTGACCTCTGCGAACGGACCGGTGACCTGCGGTGCGTGACCGTGAGGCAGATGGGAACGGCAAGACCGCACCCCTTTTTAGGGCCCCAGGCAAAGCCGCAGATGTGCTTTCGGTCGAGCTGCACTGTCACTCCGCACTCTCCCACGACGGCCGGGACCCCGTGGAGCTACTCGTCGAGCAGGCGGCGGCAGTCGGCCTCGACGGCATCGCGGTGACCGACCACGACGCGATTCACGCCAGTATCGAGGCGGCAGCGCTGGCCGAGGAGTACGGCCTGGTCGGCATCGTCGCGATGGAGGTGACCTCCGCCGCGGGTCACGTGCTCGCACTCGGTATCGAGGAGCAGATTCCGCCCGGACTCTCCTACGACGAAACCCTCGCGAAGATTCACGACCAGGGCGGGGTCGCCATCGTCCCCCACCCGTTCCAGAGCTCACGCCACGGTGTCGCCGCCCACATCACCGACGAGCAGTTGGCCAGTGCCGACGCCATCGAGGTGTACAACTCGCGCCTGCTGACCGGACGGGCCAACCGCCGGGCAGAGCGCTTCGCCACGGCCCACGGCATTCCCAAAACGGCCGGGAGCGACGCGCACATCTCCGAGATGGTCGGGCAGGCCGTCACCGAGATGGGTGCCGAGGAGCGGAGCGTCGAGGCGGTGCTCTCGGCGATTCGCGACGGCCGGACCAGCGTCGTCGGCCAGCGAACCCCCTGGCGTATCTCCTTCCGGCAGGCCGCCGGCGGTGTCAAGCGTCGCGTCCAGCGCGGCATCCGGGAGTTATTCTGATCATGGAGTTTCCCGACCCCGACGCGTCGCCACGGCTGCACGGAGCGTCTTCATCATTCGTTCGCCGGGCGATTGCGGGTGAGGACCCCCTCCCCGGGAGTTCCGGCTTCGCTGGCGCCGTCGATGGGCGACTCGTCCGGGACGTACTCGGCCGGGAACCGCTGTTTCTCGACGAGTCGGGGACCACCCCGGAGTGGGCGTTCACACCGGATTCGCTGGCGCATCCGGAACTGATTCCCGCAGGATCCGTGGTTCGACACCGGTCCGGCGCCGATGGCGGCAGAACCATCTCCGAGAAGCGCTGGACGCTTCCGGCCCCGGAGCCGACGACGGACGCCGATGTGGCGGTGGAAACCGTCCGCGACGCGGTGCTCCGGAGCGTTCGCGAACCGGACAGCGACGGACTGGCGGTCGCGTTCTCCGGCGGCGTCGACTCCGCGGTCGTCGCCGCAGGCGTTCCGGAGGCGCCGCTCTACGTCGCCGGCTTCGCTGGCTGTCACGACGTCGCCGCGGCGCGAGCGGCCGCCGACGCGATGGGTCGGGACCTTCGCGTCGTCGCGTTCGACCACGACGACATCATTCGTACCGTGCCGGAGATCGTCCGCGCTACCGGCCGGTCGAACGCGATGGATGTCCAGATTGCCCTGCCGTTGTTCCTCGTCGCCGAGCAGGTCGCCGCGGACGGATTCGACCGCCTGGCAGTCGGACAGGGCGCCGACGAACTGTTCGGCGGCTATCGGAAAGTGGTGAATCCGGCCCAGGACCACCGCGTCGACGCGGAGACGGTTCGGGGCGCCACTCGGGAGGTCATTGCCACGCTTCCGGAGCAGTTGCCTCGGGACGTGCTGACGCTTCGGGCCGCAGGAGTCGAGCCAGTGGCGCCGTTGTTGCACGACCGGGTGGTCGAGGCGGCGCTCTCGCTGCCGGGTGAGCTACTGGCCACGGACGCGGAGCGGAAGGTTGCGCTGCGCCGCGCCGCCGAGGACGTGGTTCCGGAGGACGTGCGGTCGACGGAGAAGAAGGCGGTCCAGTACGGGACGTACGCGGCCCGGGAGCTGGACAGGCTGGCGCGCCAGGCCGGGTTTAAAAAGCGGATGGAGGACCACGTCGGGAAGTACATTGATTCGTTGGTGGAGGAGTCCGTAAAATCGTCGTAGTCAGTGGTCGTGAGGGTGGTTGAAGCTGAGGAGGCGTGGTTATTCGACGTTGGCTGTGTAACTACCGGGATACAGACGAACCTCTTTTCGCCTCGGGTTTCCTCGCTCGCTTGCGCACGGGGCGCGACCGCTTCACGCCACAGGCGTAAGGAACGAACAGGTTCTGACGCGCCACCACTGCACGGAACGAACAGCCCTGACCTCACCGCTCCGCAGCCGCCTCGATGGCCCGCAGCGCCAGTTCGACCGTATCCTGGTCAATGTCGCTTTCTCGCAGGTCCTCGGCGTCGTACCAGTTCCACGCATCGACGCCAGCCTCGCCGTCAGCGGGCGAAATCTCCCGCGAGGGCACCGTCGCGAAGTAGGAGTGGTCGATGTGCTGGTGGTAGACCTCGTCGCCGTGGCGGTCGATGTCGTAGAGCAACTGCTCCCTGGGCCGCGGGAGTGTCTCGCCATCTGGTGCGCCAACCGGTTCGGTGGCGTCGATGAGCGTCGGTTCCAAGCCGGTCTCCTCGTGCGTCTCCCGGAGGCCAGCCTCGTGCGGAAGTTCGTCCCTGTCGACGTGACCGCCGGGCGGGACGTGAATCTCCAGTTTCGGGTGGTAGTGCAGTGCGGCGGCGCCGTCGTTGACTATGTAGATGGTCGACGTGAAGTGACGCGTCGTCTCCATACCCGTGGCCTCAGAGTGGTACGGTTTCGGTGTTGTGATTCGGCCTGCTGGGTGTCGTAAGAACTACGGTGCCCGGAAGCGGATATCGGGGTATGGCAAACGAATCTACGGGCTCGGACCTCGGCGTCGGGATCGGCGCAGTCCTCTCGGTCATCGCGGTGCTCGCCGCGGCCGGGATGGCGCTGGTCGACCCCACGGCGACGACCGCGGGCGGGATACACATCGCCGCGTTGCCGTTCGCGCTCGCCCTTACAGCCGGCGTCGCCGCCGTCGCCGCAATTCATCTGTTCTGGAGCCAGTAGGACGGGATAACGGTTAAGAGCGAGAAACCCGTACCGTACGTACGGATGAGCCAGTACACCGAGGAGGAGGCCCGCATCGTCGCCTACCTGCGGGACAGCGTCTCCTCCGGCGAGCGGTATTTCCGGGCCAAGAACATCGCCGAGGCCATAGGACTCACCGCCAAACAGGTCGGCACGAGGCTCCCGCATCTCGCGGAAAAATCTGACGACGTGGACATCGAGAAGTGGGGCCGCTCGAAGTCGACGACGTGGCGCGTCACTCACCCGGGGTAGTCCGTCGCAGTTTCTCGGTTCTCGTCGTTGAACTGCCCGAGCAGCACCGCCAGTCCCGACAGAGCTCGTCCGCCAGTGGTTGCCGGAGTCCAATCCCGTTATCACCCCCCCGCTCGTAGCCCGCCCATGACCGTCCGTGTCGAGCGGGCCTTCGAGTTCGACGTGCCGGCCCCGCAGGTCTGGGAGTTCATCGCCGACCCCGCGTCGCGGGCGGAGGCCATCAGCGTCGTCGATAGCTACGAGACGAACGACGACGGCTCGATGACGTGGCAGGTAAAGCTCCCCATTCCAGGCATCAACGCCACCGTCGCCGTCGAGACTCGGGAGACGCTGAAGGAACCACCGGAGCGCGTGGAGTTCGTCGGTCGCTCCCGTGCGCTGCGGGTCACTGGCACGCACTCTGTCGAGGCGACGGATGCGGGCAGCCTGCTCCACAACGGGTTCGTCGTCGACGGCCGCCTGCCGGGCGTGGAACACTACTTCAAGCGGAATCTCGACCAGGAACTCGACAATCTCGCGGAGGCGCTCTCGGAGGCGGTCGAACCCCCCGCCTGAGCTGTAGACCACGGGATTTATACTTCTCTTCCGGATACGATAGGTGTCGACAGATACGGCGCTTTTCTCGCCGAAACGTCGACAGGCCAACCACCACGTCACGCGCGCCGTGACGAGGGCCAGTCACGGCACGCACCGTCGGACCGGCCACGGGGGCCACCCGGTCCGACAATCCCGCCTCCTCACTTCAGCGAGGGACCGAGTTCAATCGTTCTCCAGTCAATCAGCCGCCATCAGACAGTGTCTCGGCGACCACCGAGGTCGACGCGCTTGCCGGTCGCGGCTGCCTGGTAGACCGCGCCCATCACGCGAACGTCGGTCACCCCGTCCGCTCCGTCCGGTTCCGGCGGCGTTCCAGTCAGGAGACAGTGGGCGAAGTAGTCGAACTCTTCGCGAGTTTCGTCGGTGCCGAGTCCCGAGAACTCGACGGTCGCTGAACCGGTTTCGACCGTCACCTCGCGGTCGCCGCCGGAGGTGAACGCGTTCTCGACGCGGATCCGGCCGTCGTGTCCGACGAGTTCCAACCACGAGTCCGCGCTGCCGCTGAAACTCGCGGTGAAGTCGCCGACGACCCCTGTCGGGAACTCAGCGTGAAAGTGGACGTGCTCGTCGGCGAACCGCGGTGACCCGGGGTCCGCAGAATCGCTGCCGAAGGGCTCCTCAGCGGTCGCAGTTCCGTCAACAGCGATGGGGTCCGCGCCGAGCAGGTAGCGGGCGGTGTTGAGCGGGTAGACACCGACATCCATCAGCGCGCCGCCGCCAGCGAGTTCCCCGTCGAGGCGCCACTGGTCCGGGCCCCTCGACCCGGCGAGCACGGGAAACGTGAATTCGCCCAGTACCTTCGTCGGGTCGCCGATGGCGCCGCTTTTGACGAACGACGCGAGCGCACGGATGACCGGGTCGGCCTGCATGCGGTAGGCGGTCATGAGCGTGACGCCGGCCTCGTCACACGCCTCGACGGCCGCCGCAGCGCGATCCGTCGTCGCCTCCAGCGGCTTCTCACAGATGACGTGTTTCCCGTGGTCAGCCGCCGTCCGACGTGGTCCAGGTGGAGGCGGTTCGGCGTGGCGACGTAGACAGCGTCGTAGGCGTCGGTCGCGTCGCCTTCAGCGAAGCGTTCGTAGGTCAGCGGAACTGCGTCCTGTTCCGTGGCGACGCGCTCGGCCGTCTCCTCGCTACCGGAGACAACCGCGCCGACCTTCGTGTAGTCGCCCGCCTCAATAGAGGGAATCGAGACGTTACGCGCGTAGTTGCCGAGTCCGACGACGGCGATGGAGACGGATCCCGCTGGGTCGGTGTCCCAATCGCGGGACGATGCGGCGTCGACGAGCGCCTGGAGGTCCATGGTCTGGCCTCGCGCCCCCAGGGCAAAACGGTTGGTGAACACGTGGCCAGGGCAAAGCGGTTGGTGAACACGTGGCCGGGGGAAACTGCTTGTGGCAACCGCCGTCGGTGAAGCTTAGGGCATGCAACTACACCCACCGTCATGGAACCGGTCAACGAATCCGACATCGGGTGGAGCGAAACGGAGCGCGGCGAGACGGCGTTCCGGCGGAAGAAACTCGCCGCGGCCGCAACGGGCGACAGCGACGACGCAAATCTCGGCTGTAGCCTCTACGAACTTCCCGCTGGAAAGCGCTCGTGGCCATATCACTACCACACGGGTAACGCCGAGGCGTTCTACGTCCTCGCCGGCGAGGGAATGCTTCGGGCGAGCGACGACGAGCACCCGCTCGGGCCAGGCGATTACGTCGCCTGCCCACGCGGCGCCGACGGTGGCCATCGGGTCGTCAACGACGGCGACGAACCGCTGCGCTATCTGGCAGTCTCCACGATGCGGGAGCCTGACGTCACCGTCTATCCGGACTCCGGGAAAATCGGTGTGTTCACCCGCAGTCCCCCCGGCAGTGAGGGCGACCGGGACGTCTCTGGATACTACGAACGGGGCGCCGACGTCGCCTACTGGGACGGCGAGTGACGAACAGTCTTTCAACTGTTCCACACAAAAGTGGTTCAGTAACCTTCCCTACAAAAACATTATTCAGATGACCTTTTTGGAGTGACAAGCCATACGCCTACATGCATGAACGACACTGACCCATTCGCGTCCGTCTGGGGCGCTCCCGGTCCCCGGGAATCCTCCCGGCACAGCCCCGACCGAACCCTGAGCGGGGCGCTGGCGATGGTGATGCTGTTCGTCGGTCTCGTCGTCGCTGTAAGGGTGCCGACGGCGACGCTCGCAGGAGTGTTGGTTGTCGCGGTCGTCGGTATCGCGTTCGGCTTCGCTGTCGGCATCCGCCGCCCCTCGAACCGGCCCGTGCGGCTCTGTCTTCCGCGGACGGGACACTGTGTCCAACTCAAGGAAACAGTCGGATAGGCAACTAAAACGGACTACACGGAACACTTTTTCGGGAGTGTGCGCAGGGGTACGTATGAGCAAAGGTCGCCAGTCGATTCAGGAGCTGGGAGACAGCGTCGAGCCCGCTGACGCGTTCGGGCTGGTCGCGAACGAAACGCGGCTCTCGATTCTCGAGGCGCTGTGGAAGGCAGAGAACGCCCCCGTGCGGTTTTCCGACCTCCGGCGGTCGGTCGGAATGCGCGACAGCGCGCAGTTCAACTACCACCTCGACAAGCTGACAGAACAGTTCGTCCGGAACGTGGAACAGGGCTACGAACTGCGACATGCGGGCGAGAAGGTGGTCCGGGCGGTGCTGGCGGGCTCGTTTACCGAACATCCCACCCTCGCCCCCATCGACGTCGGCGACCCGTGTGTCCAGTGCGGGACAGAACTCCGAGCCGAATACGCGGACGAACGCCTGGCGATTCAGTGCCCCGAGTGTGGGTATGGCCATGGCGAGTACGCGTTTCCGCCAGGTGGGCTCTCGGACCGAACCAACGACGAACTGCTCGCGGCATTCGACCAGCGAGTCCGGCACCTTCACTGTCTCGCGAAGGACGGGGTCTGTCCCGAATGCAGTGGCCGGATGGAAACCACGGTCGAGCAGGCCGATGACTGCTGTTGCATCGACAGCTCGTACACGGCGATTCATCGCTGCAGACAGTGTGACCACGAACTCTGTTCTGCCGTCGGCCTCGCGTTGCTGGACGACAGTGAAGTGGTCGGCTTCCACCGCCGCCACGGCGTCTCCCTTTCGGAACGTCCCTACTGGACGCTCTCGTGGTGTGTCTCCGACGAGTCCGTCGAACTGGTGAGCGAGGAGCCACAGCGCTTCGAGGTGACCATCGCCTGCGAGGACGAGACGCTGACGGTGATACTGGACGGCGACCTGTCGGTGCTGGAAACGATGCGTCGCTGAAACCGAACGCCCGAATCGAGGATGATTTCTCCGTGTTTCGCAGTCGACGCGGTGGTCGCTCGGCCGGCGCGGTAGCCGTCACCGCGACGGTCAGTCGGCCGTCGCGGTAGTCATCACCGCGACGATCAGTTGGCCATCGCGCTTGCCCGCATCGCGACGATCAGTCGGCCGTCGCGGTAGTCATCACCGCGAAGATCAGTCGGCCGCCTCGGCGGCCATCACCGCGACAATCAATCATCCTGAGTCTTGATGTCCGCCGAGAGCCCCTGTGCCATCTCGATTTCCTTCGAGTTGTTCAGCGTCCACGCGGTGCGCTCGGTGACGGCCTCGATGACCGCACGGGCGCTCGGGTAACCGTTGCCGGATTTCTTGACACCGCCGAACGGTAGCTGGACCTCCGCGCCGATACAGGGGAGGTTGCCGTAGGCCAGACCGACCTCGGCGTTGTCGCGGTAATAGTTGTTCTGGCGGTAATCCTCGGAGATAACGGCCCCGGCGAGGCCGTACTCCGTGTCGTTGTGGATCTCGACGGCCTCCTCGATGTCCCCGCTGTACTCGAGCAGGGCGACGTGGGGGCCGAACACTTCCTCGTGGGTGCAGCGCAGGTCGTCCCACGCGTCAGCCTCGTAGACGAACGGCCCGACCCAGTGGCCGTGCTCGTGGCCGTCGGGGATTTCGTCGGGTTCGAGGTCCTCGCGGTCGACGAGCACGTCGACGCCCTCGTCCTTGGCGAGCTGGTTGTACCGCGAGACCTTCTCGACGTGCTCCTCCTCGATGAGCGGCCCCATGAACGTGTTCTCGTCCAGCGGGTCGCCGACGGCGACGCTTTTCGCGTTGGCAACGAAGCGCTGCTTGAACTCGTCGTAAACATCTTCGTGGACGATGAGCCGCTCGGAGGAGACACACCGCTGCCCGGTCGTCTTGAAACTCGACATCGTCGCGGAGTGGACGGCGATATCCAGGTCTGCCTGCTCGGTGACGATGATACCGTTCTTGCCACCCATCTCACAGGCCGCGAGTTTGCCCGGTTCGCCGCCGACTTTGGAGGCGATTTCGTGGCCCACCTCGGCCGAGCCGGTGAACAGCACGGTGTCGACACGCCCGTCCTCGGAGATGGCGGCGCCGGCGTCGCCGAAGCCCTGGACCATGTTGAACACGCCGTCCGGGATGCCCGAATCCGCGAACATTTCGGCGATGATCTGGCCACACCAGGGCGTCTGCTCGGCCGGCTTCCAGACCACCGTGTTGCCCTCGACGAGCGAGACGGCCATGTGCCAGAACGGGATGGCGACTGGGAAGTTCCACGGCGTGATACAGCCGATGACGCCGCGGGGCTTGCGCCGCATGTAGGCGTCCTTTGCCGGAATTTCCGAGGGCACAGCGTCGCCCTTCGGATGCCGGGCGTCGGCGGCGGCCCACTCGACCATGTGCCACGCCTCGGTCACGTCGGCTTTCCCCTCAGAAATCTCCTTCCCGCACTCCTTCGAGACGATTTCGCCGAGTTCCTCGTGGCGGTCACGCAGTTCGTGGTAGATGTCCCAGAGATACTCCGCCCGGTCGATGTGGGACAGGTCGCGCCACTCCTCGAACGCTGCATCTGCGGCCGAAAGCGCCGCGTCCACGTCCGTCTCGGTACCGCGGCGGAAGGTCCCGAGTTCCTCGCCAGTCGCGGGGTTCTCGCTCGTGAACGTTTCCTCGCCAGTGCCGTCGGTCCATTCGCCGTCGATGTAGTGGCGGTAGGTGTCGTCGACGCTCATACGGTTGTAAATGGGACCGAGCGGGACAAAAAGGATGCCGGTCACCGGCCGGTGAGCCGGTTCAGTGACCGATTCACCGCTGGGGAAAACGCTACCGCCTGCCGCGTTCGGCCTGTTCGGCGTGCTTCTCCAGTTCGCTCCGCAACTCGGCGGCCTCGAAGGTGTGGTCCGGGCGGATGGCCACGAAGTCGATGAACTCCCTGGCGGCCAGCAGGTCCCCGGTACCGTAGGCCGTCGCTGCCGCGGCGACCGCCTCCGCGGCACCGATCTGTGGTTCGAGGGCCGCGAGTGCCGACGCCAGGTCGTAGGACCGAGCCGATGCCATCGAGGACTCGGGACTGCTCTCGTCCTCGCGGATGTTGGTGGCGTCGATGAAGTAAATCTCCCCGTCGACGACGAGTACGTTCTCCGCCCGCAGGTCGCCATGGGCCAGGCCTTGCTCGTGCATCCGCTTCAGTGCCGCGAACATGTCGGGCGCGCGCTGGCGCTCCTCCGCTGGCGGGAGGTCGTCCAGCGTGTCGAACTCGGGGATGAACTCCAGTACGAGGACGCCGAGATTGTCGATCTCCAGTGCCTCGACCGGCTCTGGTGCGTTGACGCCGATTTCCCGGAGCTCCTCGGTCGCCTCAAGTTCGTGCTGGGCCATCTCGTAGGGGGTGCCGAAGTGACCGAAAAACCCCTCCGTCCCCGAGGAGAAGGCCCCGAGGTTCCGGGTCGTGGTGAACAGCGCATGGACCAGGGAGTTCTGTTCGGTCACGACCTTGACGAAGTACTCGTCGTCGATGACCATCGGCGTGGAGAGCCAGTTGTCAGCCTCCAGATAGCGCACGTGGACGGCCTCCCGGTCCCAGTGGGCGGCCAGCTCGCGGGCGACCGTCTCGAGGCGTGACCACTCGAGACGTCCCCTGACGAGCTTCTGCAGATCCATTACGCGTTCGTCGGCGGTCCACGGACATAATCCCGGCGGCGAACCGAACCCCGGCGGGTCCCGACACGAAGCCCCGCCACGCTTAATCAGGCCCCACCCGAAGGCTGCGCCATGATTTCGAGCCGACGCATGGCTGCCGTGGACCGGAACGCCGCGGCGCTGGGCGTCCCACAGCGGGTGCTGATGGAGTCCTCGGGCAACGCCGTCGCCGCTCGGGTCCGTGAGCTCACCCAACCGGGCGACGCCGTCGCCCTCGTCGCCGGGCGGGGCAACAACGGTGGCGACGCGTTCGCCGCGGCGCGCTTTCTCGACGACCGAGACGTGACAGTCCACCTGCTCGGCCGACCGGAGAGCATCACGACCGACATCGCGCGGGCGAACTGGGACGCGCTGGTGGCTAGCGAAGTCGGCGATGGCGGACAGGCACGAACCGGCGCCGGTGGACAGACGGAGGACGCCGCAGGCGGACCGGCACAAACCGGTGCCGGCGGACGGTCGTCGGCCTCACCTAGCGTCGACACCCGAGTGGTCGCGGACTCCCGGGGGTTCACGCTGGGCCGGCCCGACCTGATAGTCGACGCGATGCTCGGTACGGGCATCTCCGGGGCGCTCCGAGAACCCGAGGCCACGGTAGCCCAGCGGCTCAACGACGCGAGAGCGCCGGTGCTGGCCGTCGATGTCCCGTCGGGCATCGATGCTGATACCGCCGTCGCGGCTGGCGCCGCCGTCGACGCCGACCACGTCGTCACGTTCCACGACGGCAAGCCCGGACTCGCGGAGTACGAGGACGTGGTCGTCGCGGATATCGGCATCCCGGAGGCAGCCGAGACGTTCGTCGGTCCCGGCGACGTGGAACTGCTCCAGACGGACAGGCGTCTGACCGACGAGGACCATCGCGTGTACGTCATCGGCGGGGGCCCCTTCACCGGCGCTCCGGCGCTGGCAGCGGGGGCAGCACTGTCTGCCGGCGCGGAACTCGTCTTCCTGGCCTGCCCTGAGTCGGTGTTCGACCCGATTGCCAGCTACTCCGAGGACTTCGTCGTCCAACCGTACGTCAGTGACAGCCCAAACCCGGACAGCCGAGAGACGGTCGATAACGACCACCTGACGCCCACACACGTGCCAGACCTCATCGACACGGCCCATCGCTACGACGACATCGTCGTGCTGGGACCGGGTCTGGGCCGCCACGCCGAGACCCGCAAGGCCGCGAAACAGTTCCTCACCGAGTTCGAGGGTGCCGCCGTCGTGGACGCCGACGCGCTCCCGCTGGTCCCCGACGTGGACACGGACGCCACGCTGGTCCTGACACCGAACCGCACGGAGGTGGCCGACCTCGGCGGCCCGGATGTCGACGACGTGGCTGCTCAGGCCGAGGCCATCGAGAACCTCGCGGCGGAGCTCGGCCACGTGATTCTGGCGAAAGGCGAACAGGACGTCATCACCGACGGCGACCGGACACGACGCTGCCGCGCGGGCACCGCAGGCATGACCGTCGGCGGCACGGGCGACACATTAGCGGGCATTGTCGCAGCGCTGCTGGGCCA
>CAYXXM010000016.1:0-16278 GCA_964469085.1 uncultured Haloferacaceae archaeon | reverse complement strand
TTTCCCGGGGCGGAGTGCGGTCCCCAGGCGGGCCGTTCCCTCCGTGACGGCCAGCCCGTCCGGCACGCCGTCCACGAGTCTGAGGTCCGGCAGTGCTGATCCGCCGACGTTCTCGACGGTGACCGTGACCGTCACCTCCTCGTCGGCGTCCGGGTTCGCGTCCGAGAGCTCTCGAGTTACGTCCAGTTCCGGGTTCGGGGCGTCGTCGACCCGAGCGTAGGCGGCGAATCCCACGCCGACGAGGGCCACGAGGAACAGCCCCTGTCGCTGCAGCGGGAGGCCGACGGCCAGCGCCGCGAGCGTCAGTGCACCGATTCCGGTCCAGTGCTCGGTGTCGAACGGGTGCCGCTTCACGGCTGCCCACCACCACCGCCCTCCTCGATGGCCCGAACGGCCCGGGTGAACCCCGTCCTGAACCGGGAGAGCGGCGACCCCATCACGAGCCGCAGGCGGGTGCCCCGGTCGAGTCCGACCCTGTCGCTCAGGAACCACGCAGCCACCGGGTCGTCGGTCCATTCGCCGGTGCGAATCTGCTCTGCCGCCTCCTCGGCCGAGCAGCCGGCGGTGTCGACGAGCATCGCCGCTGCCGCCTCGCTGGCCCGTTGTTTCAGTGTTTGCCGGGACCGCCGGCCCCGCCGGGACCAGCCCTGGGCGATGCGGAGCGCTTCGTCGGCGTCGTCGCCGGGCGTCGGCGCCTCGTAGCGCCGCTCCGGGTCACCGGTCTCGGTGGCGTCGAGCGGCGTACTCCGGCGGTTCTGGACGAACCGGAACGCCTGAACCCCGGAAGCTCCGGCGACGAGCAACACGAGCGTCCACTCCAGCGTGATGGTGGCGGCCAACTCCTGCCGGACGACGAACAGCAGCCCGGTTAGCACCGCGAGGGCGCCGAGCACTGCCGAGAATCGGAGCCTCACGACTCCCCCTCCGCGTAGCTGTCCTCGATGCGCCGGAGCGCGTCGACCGCCCGGGCTTCACGGTCCGCCGTCACCTCGGCGTCGCCGTACCGCACCATTTCGAACAGGTCGGTGAGTTCGCGGACGTCGTCCGGTGCCATCCCGGCGGCGACGGCGGCCTCGGCGAACTCCTCGGGGGTGCTCGATTCGGGCCCCTCCACGGCGAGGTAGGTGGTCATCTCGCCCCAGGCGCGGTAGACCTCGTTGGCCGCGTCGGCTTCGCCGGCGATGCGGTCGGCGGCCGTGCCTGCGGCGCGCCCGATTGCGCCGATGTCCGGCGCCGACGGTTCGGGCGGCATCTCCTCGGGGTCGTCCGGCTCCTCGCCGGCGTCACCGGTCGCGAAAAACAGCAGGACTATGGCGGCGGCGACCAGTATCACGAGGATCACACCCAACAGGAGCGATGGCTGACTGGCGGCGCTGCTCGCGGCCTCGCCCATGCCGCCCCCCGGGGTACTGTTGTTCGCGCCCTGGCTGGCCGACCCGAGGCCGGCGCCGCCGGAGAGGTCCAGTCTGATTGGCTGACACCCAGAGAGCAGATAGACGACGAAGAACACGTTGAGCGCCAGCGGCGGGATTATCACGACGCCGAGGATTCGCACGCCGGAGAAATAGCCGACCAGCGCGCCAATGAGGAGTATAATCGCCGCGAGAGCCGCCAGCACCGGTGGCGAATCGAGCCACTTGATACAGAATGTCGGAATTTCGACCTCCCCCTCTTCGAGCCAGACGAGTCCGAGGTTGGTGGACTGATTGCGGTCGGTGGGGGTCTCCTCGGCGCCCGACCCGCTGCCGACGCCGTCACCGCTGCCGGCGCCGAACCCGTCGCCGGCGGAGCTACTCACCGGGTCCTGCAGCGTCGCCGCAGCGACACCGATGGCGAGAAGGGCGAGCAGCGCGAGAACGAGCGCCGCTGCGGTGTCCCGCTTCACCTGCGGGGGTTGTGGAAAGCGGGCTAAATGGGTTTCGCCGGCTGCCCCGGACGGACGCGCTCAGAACGTCAGCAGCTCGACGCCCACAGTCTCGTAGTCCGTCATCGCCGCCAGCCGGTCCGACACCTCCTCGAGGCCGACCTCCCGGCCGACGAGCTTCCCCGGCTCGAGGCTCCCGTCCTCGACCATCGCGAGCAGTTCGCCGAACCGCGCGGGCGGCATCCCGCGAGAGCCGAGCCAGTCAATCTCCCAGCGGGTCATCCAGTCGGTCGGGAGCGGCACCTCGCCCTGTTCGGCGTCGGTGGTCAGGCCGACCTGCACATGTGTGCCGCGGGCCCGGAGAGAGCGCACGGAGTTACGAGCCGTCTCGGCGCGGCCGAGGGCGTCGACGCTGACGTCGGCACCGCCATCGGTGTTTTCGTGTATCGCCTCGACGACGTCCGCCTCGGCAGCGTCGACCGTCACCGAGGCACCGACCGCCGACGCCCGCGCGAGCGCCTCGTCGTTCACGTCGACGGCGAGGGGCCGCGCCCCGAGCGCGTCGGCGATCTGGACCGTCGAGAGGCCGACCCCACCGCAGCCGTGGACTGCCACCCAGTCGCCACCACCCACCTCGGCGCGGTGGGCCAGCGCGTGGAATGCGGTCATGTACCGGCAGCCGACCGCGGCAACGTCGCGGAAACTCACACCCTCGGGCAGCTCCTGGAGGTTGTGGTCCGCGCTGGGGACCGCGACCTGCTCGGCGAACGCGCCGGGGACCTCGCGCTCGAACCCCAGCGCCAGCCCGTCCGTGCAGGTGTTGCCGTGGCCGGTCCGGCAGTTGTGGCAGGCACCACAGCCCAGACTGAACGGGACGACCACCCGGTCCCCCGCCGCGAACCGCTCCACGTCGTCGCCCACCTCGACGACTCGACCCGCTGGTTCGTGGCCCAGTACGTAATCCAGCGGTACCTTGTCGTCGGCCCACTCGCCGTGGCCCTGCCAGCCGTGCCAGTCCGAGCGGCAGATGCCGCAGGCCTCGACGGCGACGACGGCGCCGCCGGGTGCGGCTTCGGGCTCCGGGCGCTCGGTCACGTCGAGCGGTTCGCCGTACTCGCGAAGGACGGCAGCGCGCATTGGCGGTGGTTGGGAGGTTGGTGGGTAAGAGCTGTCGGTGGGGGGAGAACCGGGTTCACCTTGCCAGATGGGTTCGGCGACGGATCACCCGCGAGTCATCGGGCATCAACAATCCACGGCGAGCCGCAGGGTATCAACAATCCACGTCGAGCCACAGCACAACCGTCGTTTCGGCGGTCGCGCGCACGCATTCCTCCGCCGGAGCAAGCTATCTCCCCGCCGTTTCCGTTGCGTGTTGTACCATCCTCCGGTCACACGCGGCGGAACCCTGCTTAATCGGGATTAACCGGCGGCCAAGTCAGCATTAGGACCTCCCCGGTTCAAGTGTGGGCGTCCACTTTGACGGGCACGATGAAACCCGAACGCATCGGCCTTGCCGGCGCGGCCCTGGTGGTCGTCGTCACCGCGGTTGCCACGGTGGCACCGTGGCTCACCCCCGGGCTGGTCGACTGGAGTGGGCTGTTCCAGCTCTTGCTTGTCGGGACGACCATACTGTTCACGGCGACGGCGCTCGCCTGGGTCGTCCTCACCTACCTGATCGGCGCCGGCTACGAACCACCCGAGCCGGTGTACGGCGGTGACGACATCCAGGTTCGCATTCTGACCGTGGACGCCGAGTCGGTGGTCCAGGCCACCGTCGACCCGCTCCCGGCCGAACTCGACGACGTGCACGTCGTCGCGGAGGAAGCCATCGACGTCGACGGGGCCACGGTCCACGTCGTCCCGGCGGAGTTCGAGTGTGCCGCAATCCGCAAGGGGCGGGCCATCGAGTGGGTCAGGCAAACGCTCGGCACCGACCGGGAGTTCGTGCTCTACCTCGACGAGGACAGCCACGTCGAGTCGTTCGAGGGGCTCCCCGACGCCGACGTGGTCCAGCTCCGTGAGCGGCCCCGCCGGACCGGGTCGGTGCTGTCGTACCTGGCGGACATCTACCGGATGGGCGTCCAGGTCGAGCAGCGGGCCTTCGCGCGCCTCTCGGTCCCGCTGTTCGCGTGGGGCGGTGGTATCGCTGTCCGCAGTGCCGTCGAGGACGCGGTGACGTGGGACCGCGAGACAATCACCGAGGACACCGCGTTCGTCTGGGCCGCCGCCCAGCAGGTCGATGGGTTCTCCTTCGAACTCGCGACCACCACCTGCGCCAACGAGGCGCCGCCGTCGCTCTCGGAGATCACCCAACAGCGCCGCCGCTGGGCCGCCGGCAACGTTCGCGCGGCCAGCGAGCTGCCGCTCGGCTACCAGCTCCTGACGCGGGTCCGGAACTACGCCTGGGCGCTCTCGCCGGTCGTCACGGTGGTGGTGGTGCCGCTGGCCATCCTCGGCATCGGTATCGCCGCGACGGGGCTGTACGCCCTGCTCTCGATGGCGCTGGGGCTGCTGACGGTGTTCTGGTACCTGCGCGGGGTGCTCTACTACGGCGGCAGCAAACTGGCGTGGGCCGCCGCGGTTCCCCTGGCGCCGCTGGTCACTGTCGTCCACTCGATGGGGACGGTCGCGGGCATCATCGACCCGCCCGAGGAGTTCCGGGTCACCGAGAAAGTCGGCGAGAAGTAACTGGTCGGGTGGCGGTCTCGAACCGCATTACTGGTCGGGCATCGTCGGGGCCGGTTCCTCGCTGTACTTCTCCTCGAACTCCCCGATGAGCTGACCCATCGTCGCGTACCAGTCGTTGAGGGTCCGCTGCATCCCCCGTGTGATCTCTTCGGCGCTCCGGGGCTCGTAGACGTGGAAGTAGCCGCCCTGGTCGTAGTTTATCTGCTCTTTCCGTATGAGTCCCGCCTGCTGCAGTCGCTGGACCGCGCGGTACGCTGTCGAGCGCTCCCGGCCGACTTCCCCGGCGATTTCGTCGACCATCAGCGGTTCCCGGCGGTCGTGCAACAGTCGGAACACGGTTCGGTCTATCTCCTTGAGGTCGTGGAAACACTCCAGGAGGTCCTCACACGCCATATCCCGCCGGAGCATCTCGCTCATCGAGTCAGCCATTCAGTATCGAAACTGAGGTGACACGCGGGCAAAAGTGTTCTGCAACATTCGCACAATACTGCGGTTCGGCGGGTGTTGACGACGGTTCAGCGGGTCGGAGCCCAGCGCGACCGGACGTACCCCTGTGCGTACGCGCCGATGAACATGCCGGCGATGGCCCAGAGGATTGGGGAGTTCCCGACACCGAGGCTGGCGTAGGCCGCGCCGGGACAGATGCCCGAGAGCCCCCAGCCGACGCCGAACACCACGCCGCCGAGGAGGACGTTCCGGTCGAACGGCTTGGTGCGTCGGCCGTAGGCTTGCCCCGTCAGCGGGGCGGTGTCGAGAAAGCGCGTCGCGACGGCGAACGCGGCTGCGACGACGGCCGCACCGCCGCCCATCACGAACAGCAGGCCGAAATCATCGAACTGGAGGAAATCCAGGACGACCTCCGGGCGGGCCATCCCGCTGACCGCGAGGCCGAGTCCGAACACCGCTCCCCCGAGGTAGATAACCGGGAGAAATAGCGGGCCCCGAGATGTTTCACTCATGGCGAGAGCCCCAGTGCCTGCACCAGCTGTGCGGTGCCGATGGCGACGGCGAGGAACGTCGCGACGTTCACGAACGAGGTGTTCGAGAGCGAGCCGACGCCACAGATGCCGTGGCCGGAGGTGCAGCCCTTCCCGACCCGCGTGCCGGCGCCGACGAGGAACCCGCCCCCGAGGAGTCGCCACCACTGCACGTCAGTCGTCCAGATCCCGGGGTCGATGAGGAGTCCCCACAGCGCTGCGCCGCTGACGATACCCGCGGTAAACACGACGCGCCACCCCCGCGACCGGCGGTAGTCGAAGCGATTGAGCCGCGAGACGTCGGAGACGTACGAGAGCGTGGATTCGAGGAACGTACTGGCCCCCGCGGTGATACCCGTCGCGAGATAGATGAGTGCGGTGCCGACTCCGACGAGCAGCCCGCCGGCCAGATACGGCAGCACGCCGCGTGGGAACAGCTCACCGGCCGCGAGCAGCGGTGTGACCGCCATTAGTCGGTTGTGGCCGCATCGCTCGCCGCGCAGTTGTTCGGACCAAGTTCGAGTTCGAACGCCTCGTCGTCGTCCGGCGACTCCTGGCCGAGGTTCGTGGCGATGATTTTCTCGTAGTTGGCCGGCCGGGGCGGCATGTCGTCGACGATAAACTCGACGAACGCGGATTTCTCCATCGACAGTGCAGCCATCCGCTCGCGCAGATCATCGAGTGTGGCAGTTGCGGTGCCGTCGTCGTTCGCCGCCGCGCCGTCGCCGACGTGGGCCGGCGCGATGGTCGTCTCGCCTGGGTGTGAGAGCACCCGCTCCTGGAGCGATTCGTACAGGGTTCCCGCGGCGTTTCGTGCGGCCTCTGGGTCTTCCAGATCCGGGCGGGCGACGCTCTCGATGAACAGCCCGTCGCCGGTGAACAGCACGTTTTCGAGTGTGAACGCAGTCATCCCCGTGGTGTGACCCGGAGTGTGGACCGCCTCCAGTGTGACCGCGCCGATATCGAGCGTCTCGCCGTCGTCGACTGTCTCGACCGGCCGGGTGTAGTCGACGCCACGGTCGGCCGCGGCCGTGGGAACTACCGGGGTCGCGTCGCCGAGTTCGGCCACTTCGCGGATGCCGGAGATGTGGTCCGCGTGGATGTGCGTGTCGAGCGCGTACGTGAGGTCGGCGTCGAGTGCCTCCGCGTCGGCGACGTACTCGTCGGCGAACTCACGAAGCGGGTCGATGACGGCCGCTTCGCCTTCGGAGACGATGAGGTAGGCGAGACACCCGCTCGATGGCCGTCGGTACTGGAACACTGTGGCGTCGCCGCCAGCGTCGAGTTCGGTCCGCTCGTAGAGCCGTGCCCACCCTTTCATCCCGTCTTCGAGGTGTTCGGCGTCGTAGCCCGCCTCGTCGAGCATCTCGGCGATTAACTCGCTGGAGCCACCTTTTCCACAGAGAACGGTGATGGGCTGGTCTTCGGGAAGCTTGGCGTCGAGGTCAGCCGGGATGTCGTCGAGGAGTTCGAAGTAGGGATGATTCACTACCGCGACGCTCCGGCCGGTTATCTGCCACTCCGCGAAATCGCTCTCGGCACGCACGTCGAGGAGGAACACGCTCTCCTCGGCGTCGATGCGCGCTTTCAACTCTGCCGGTGTGACGACTGCGACGTCGCCCGTCTCAGTTCCTGTGGGCATCGTTGCCCGGATATAACGGAGCCGCGCCGATAAACATTTGGATAGAAAAGCAAGAATGATACAATATTGAATTCGAAAAAGCCCGCAGGAACAGTCTGAGAGCCAAAACAATGGCTAAACGGCCTCGGAGTCGTGTACACCTATTGAACAGCTACCGTAAGCCATTTTACGGCACCTGCAGTATTGGGAAGCGAAGACAACACCATGACCGACGACGAGATCACCGAGACGTTGGACGTGAAGGGCGAAAACTGCCCGATGCCGGTCGTCAAGACCAAACAGACCATCGACCAGCTCGCGCCGGGCGAGGTGCTCGAAGTGCTCGCGACCGACCCCGGAAGCATGAGCGACATCGAGGGCTGGGCCGAGACCACCGACGGCGTCGAACTGCTCGACCAGGAGGCCGGCGACGACGTGTTCTCCCACTTCGTCCGCCGCACGGAGCGAGTCTGAGCGCGATGGTCCGCAACCACACCGTGGGTCGCCAATGAGTACGGACAACTCTCCGGACGCCGCCGCATCGACGGATGCGACCGAGACCGTCGCCGCGCTGGAGGCCCGCATCGACGAACTCGAGTCGGAGCTTGCGTCGCTGCGTGCCGAGGAAGGGAGCCAGAAGCTCTCTATCATCGCCACGAAGGGGACTCTCGACATGGCGTACCCGCCACTCATCCTCGCGAGCACCGCTGCAGCGTTCGGCTTCGAGGTGACCGTCTTCCACACGTTCTGGGGGCTGGATATCCTTCACGAGGAGCACTCCAGGAACCTTCGGTTGAGCTCGGTCGGCAACCCGAACACGCCGCTGCCAAACGCCGTTGCCGTGCTGCCCGGAATGGACAGGGCGACGACGATGCTGATGGAACGCCAGATCGAACAGAACGACACTGCAACCGTCGAGGAACTGGTGGAGACGTCACTCGACATGGGCGTGGAGTTCCAGGCCTGTCAGATGACAATCGACCTGTTGGGCTACGACGAGGACGAGTTCTACGATGGTGTCACCGTCGGTGTCGGCGCTGCGACGGCGGTTCAGGATATGGCCGACGCGGACATCCAACTCTTCATCTAACGGTCGCCAGGACCGAGTTCCCTGTCACAACAGCTAAAAGGCTCCGCGTAGTCTTGTACGATATGCCCTATACTCTCGACGAACGGGTCAGTGGCGCGTTCGATGACGTGGTTTCCCGAACGGAGGCCGCTCTCGACAACGAGGGGTTCGGCGTCCTCTGTGACATCGACATCCAGCACGCCTTCGCCGAGAAACTGGACGCCGAGTTCCGGCAGTACCGCATCCTCGGCGCCTGCAGCCCGCCGCTGGCCAAGCAGGCGCTGGAGGAGGAGATTCAGCTGGGCGCGCTGCTCCCGTGTAACGTCATTGTCTACGAAACCGACGAGGGTGGCGTCGGCGTGAGCGCGGTCGACCCGAACCAGCTGCTCTCGGTCGTCGACAACCCCGCGCTCGACGAGGTCGCTGACGACGTTCGCGAGCGCTTCGAACGCGTGCTCGCCGAGCTGGTCGAGGACTGACCATGTTTTGGGGTGGGGTATCCGCCGATGACTGACGACGCCGCGGACGCCCAGTCGGGCGAACCCGCTGAACGAAGCGAATCGGTTGGGCCGGACGAATCGGTCGGACCGGGCAACTCGACCGACCCTGCCGACGCCGCACCGGCCGATGTGGGTGCCGGACTCCTCGACGCGGAGATGGGCCCCAGCTCTGCGCTGGCGCATCTCTACCGGGGGGAGATTCACCGGATGAAGCTCTGGCGCGAGCGGCTGGATCGCACGACCAACTGGGGGGTGCTCGTACTCGCGGCCATCATCACGTGGACGTTCTCCAGCCCGGAGAACCCTCACTACATCCTCCTCATCGGCGCCGTGACGCTCTCGGTGTTCCTCGTCATCGAGGCCAGACGCTATCGCGGGTACGAAATCTGGCGCAGCCGGGTTCGTATCCTGCAGGAGAACGTCTGGGCCTACGGGCTCGACCCCGCCGCCGGCGTCGTCGACGAGAACTGGCGTGAGCGCCTCAGCCGGGAGTACCGGACGCCAGCACTCAAAATCAGCGCCGAGGAAGCTGTCGCCCACCGGCTCCGCCGGGTGTATCTTCCGCTGCTCAGCGTGCTGCTTGGGGCGTGGCTCGTGCGGGTCACCGCCTTCTCGCCCGCGCCGTGGCCCGAGAGTGCGGCTATCGGGATGATTCCTGGAACGCTCGTGCTGGTGCTCGTCGGCGTGTTCGTCATCGTAACGGTCGTCGTTGCGTTTCGACCGCGCACGTGGCACGCCAGGGGCGAACTCCGGGCCGAGGACCTGCGGGAACGCTGACGGCGGCTGTCCCGGGAGACTCCCCCGGGTGACCGAGGCCACGCAGCGCCCGCGGTACCCACTTTTAACTGCGTCACCCGCACCTATCGGGTAATGGCTGGCGCAGGCATCCCCGTCGAGGTACTGGCTGACCTGCTCGCGGTGTTCGTCATCGCTGCCGGGGTCGGGGTGTTCGTCTCGAAACTGGGCCGGTTCCCGTACACCATCGCCCTGCTCATCGCCGGGTTCGCCGCCTCCGTTGTCGGCGTCACCGTCGACATTCAGCTCTCACACGACCTCATCCTGCTGGTCCTGCTCCCGCCGCTGCTGTTCGAGGGGGCGGCGACGACGAACCTGGAGCGGTTGCGGCGCAATTTCGTCCCCATCATCCTGCTTGCGGTGGTCGGCCTCCTGACGTCAGTCGCGGTCGTCGGCTTCCTCGGGTCGACGCTGTTCCCCGGATTCGGGCTGTTGCTCGCGCTGCTGTTCGCGTCGATGATTCTGCCGACGGACCCGGTGTCCGTGCTGGCGCTGTTCGAGGAACTCGGGGCGCCGGACCGGCTCGCCGTGCTCGTCGAGGGCGAGAGCCTCGTCAACGACGGCGTCGGCGTGGTGCTGTTCTCCGCGCTGCTGGGCTACGTCGTCAGCGGTTCCGGGACGGCGGAGCTGTTCACCGTCGCCGGCATCGGCGGGCTGCTCGTCGACATCGCGCTGGTCGCCGGGGGCGGGCTGCTCGTCGGCCTGGCCGGCGGTGCCCTCACCTACTCCGTGCTGACCGAACTGGACGACCAGATGACCGAAATCGTGCTGACCATCATCCTCGCCTACGGCTCGTTCCTGCTGGCGGAGCAGTACGCCGAGGCGCTGCTCGGGTTCCACCTCTCGGGCGTCATCGCCTGCGTCGTCGCGGGCCTGTTCATCGGCAACCGCGGCGCCGAGCACGCGATGAGTCCCCAGACCAAGATTGCGGTGTTCAACACGTGGGATACGGCGGCGTTCATCGTCAACACGTTCATCTTCCTGATGATCGGGGTGACGACGCCGCTCTCCCAACTGGTCGCCAACGCCGACCTCATCCTCATCGCCATCCCGCTCGTGCTCGCCGGGCGGGCCGCCGTCGTCTACCCGCTGACGGCGCTTGCGAACCGGCTGTCGGAGCCGTCGGTGCCCCTTGCCTACCAGCACGTGATGGTCTGGGGCGGGCTGCATGCCTCGATTCCCATCGCGCTCGTCCTGGGGCTGCCGCCGGAGACGCCGCTGCGGACGGAGCTCCGGGCGATGGTGTTCGGCGTCGCCGCCTTCTCGCTCGTGGTGCAGGGGCTGACGATATCGACCCTCCTCGACCGGCTGAACATCGTCACCCGGACCGACGCGGAGGAGCTATTCGAACTGCTCGTGGGCCGGGCACGAGCCGTCGACGGCGCCCTGGCGGCCGCCGCGGAACTCCACGCCGACGGCGCCATCACGCAGGGCGTCTACGACGAGTTCGAGGCGGAGTACAGCCAGGAGAGCGAGCAGTTGCGCGAGGCCATCACGACGCTGATGGAGGAGCACCCCGAACTCCGGCGCGAACAGGTTCTCGCCGGTGAACGCCAGGTCCTGCAGCGCGAGAAGAGCGTGTTGATGGAGTCGATGCGCAACGGCGTGGTCTCCAGCGATGCCGCCGACCGGCTCATCGAGGAGGTGGATATCAAGATCGACCGCGTCCGGGCGGGCGAGCGAACCGTCTCCGAAGTCGACGAGGCCTACGAGGAGTTCTGGCGCAGTCGCGCCGCGGCGTTCGGACTGGACGTCGACGGGATAGGCGACCCAGACCGCGAGAACTGATTCATACCGGGGGCGGGGAGTGGGTTAGGGGCTGCCAGAATTTCGCCAGCCGCACGATTCCACCGGTCCCGCAGCCGAGCCAGAGGCTCCGAAGATCCGCGGAGACGGCAAGCCAGGCACCGCCGTCGCCTCGCCGGAAACCAGAATTAATTCAATAGCGTGCATCCAAATATTTTTACCGGGGAACGGGCAGACATCCGGTAGGCTCATCGATGCCCGACTCCCCCTCACCGGTCGACCGTGTGCCCGCACCAGTCCCGCCACAGGACGGCGACGCGTGGTACGCGCCGACGACGCTGGCACAGTACGAGAGCACGCCCGGCGTCGTCGCGACGGTGAGACACGACGGCGAGAGCGCCGCTGACGCCGACCGCTTCAGCTACGACGCCCGCGAACCGCCGCTCGCGCCGAGCGAGAGAGACGCGCTTGAGGACGTGCGCGAGCATTTCGCCGGCACCCAGCGCCGCCGACCCCTCACCCGGCAGGGCGCCGTCGAGCGCGCCGAATCCGGGTTCTCGCCGAAGTACGAGCGCATGCTCGACCGCCTGCTCCCGACCGACCCCGGCGCGCGTCGCCGCCTCGACTACCACGCGCTGCGTGACCTCCGACTGCTCGGTGAGGCGACGCCGCTGGCGCTGGACGACGAGGTAGCAATCGCCGACAGCGAGGCGGCTGCGGGCACGCTGGTGGTCCACACCACGGATTTCGCGCCGGTGGTCACGGCGCTCGACGCCGACGCGGAGTTCGTCGACCGGGTGGCGGCTGAACGACTGCGGCGGTACACGGTCCAGTTTGCCGGGCACGTGGTCCCCGTCGTGGTCTATCGCGCGGGACTGCTCGGCAGTGATCGGTTCGCGACACGCTACGCCGTCCTGGAGCCGGACCTGTTGCCCGGCGACGAGGCACTCATCGCCGAGGCCAAGGAGCGCATCTGGGAGACCAGCACCGAGTCGGTCATCGGTGGCGGCACCGACCGGCACGCGTTCGTCGCCGAGCGAGCCAGACGGCTGCTGTCGCGCCGGTTGACCAGCCGCAACACCCGTGCCTGGCTCGCCGCCACACGGCACCGGGTGCACTCGGCCCTCGCGGACCTGGGGCTCGCGCTCCCGCCCGTCGACGACCGCTACGCGACCGACCGGCTGGACGACCTGGTCTACCACGTCCTGCGAGACTACGTCGGCGAGGGGCCGCTGACCGTGCCGATTCGTGACCCGAACCTGGAGGACATCGAGGCGAACCAGGTCGACGAACGAGTGAAGGTCGTCCCCCGGACCGAGGTGGCTGGCGGCGACCGGGTGCCGACGAACCTCCGGTTCGCGGACGAGAGCTCCTTCATCAACGTCGTCACCCAGCTCGCCGCGAGCGACGGCGTCGAACTCAACGCCTCCCAGCCGAGCGCGAAGGTGAACCTCGACCGACCGGGCGTCGCGGAGAAGGTGCGCTGTGCACTCGCACTCCCGGTCATCAGCGAGGGCGGGCCCCACGTCTCGATTCGGAAGCAGGCCGCCGAAGCGATGACGCCGGTCGACCTGCTCCGTCGCGACGCGCTGTCGGCAGACCTGGTGGCGCTGCTCTGGCTGCTGTACGAGCATCAGGGCGTGGTGCTGTTCTCCGGGCCGACGGGGGTGGGGAAGACGACGCTGATGAACGCGCACATGCCGTTTGTCCCGTACGACGACCGGCCCGTCTCCATCGACGAGGGGAGCCGCGAGGTCAGACTGCCCCACGAGACGGGGGTTTCGCTCACCACCCGGGACCACGAGAGCGAGTTCAAGCGGGTGACGATGGCGGACCTGATGACCGAATCCAACTACCTCAACCCGGACGTGGAGGTCATCGCCGAAATCAACACGCCCGAGAGCTTCGAGACGTTCGCCGAAATCGTCAATACGGGCCACGGCGTCGTCGGCACCACTCACGCCGAGGACGTTCGCACGCTCGTCAACCGGGTCATCGAGCAGGGGCTGCCGGCGTATCTGCTCGAGGAGATCGACCTCGTGGTGTTCCCGCACCGCTCGGACGGCGAGCGGTACGTCGCCCGCGCCGTCGAGTTCCTCACGCCGGAGGAAACGGCGGAACTCCCAGCCGGCGACGGCCGCGGTGTCGTCGAGAAAGCCGGCACGCGTATCCACTGGAACGAGGTGTTCCGGCGGGACGTGGACGGCGCGTTCTCGCTCGCCGGGCCGTCCGACCCCGAGGACCCCGCCGAGCGTGGCTTTCGCCTCTTCCACCGCGTCGCCGCGGCGACCGACCGGACGCCGACCGCCGTCGAGCGGGAGTTCCGCCGCAAGCGGCGGTACGTCGAGTTCCTGGACAAGGAGGACATCACCGACTTCGAGGCGCTGTTCGACCTGCTGGCCGACCTCCAGACCGACGAGGCAGCGACTGTCGAACGGCTCCAGCGGACCGCCGTCGCGGACGGTGCTGGGTCAGCGTCCGCCGAATCGGACGAGGAGAAGCGATGAGCCCGGACACGGGCGCGACCGCCGGCGGCGTCGAGGGAGCGTCGACCACCGCCGCCGGCGATCTGTCGCCGACTGGCGAGCAGGCAGCAACCGCCGAGCAGACAGCGACCGCCGACGCAGCCGCGCCCGCCCGGCTCTCGGTGCTAGACCGCGCGCTCTACGCGCTGTTCGCGGGGAAGGCTGACAGCTCCCGCCACGCCGCCGACCGGGAGCAGTACCGGGGCGCGGACCGCTCCATCGGGTTCGACCTCTACATCGCCCGGCTTCACGGCGCCGCGTGGCTCGCTGCCGTTCTGGCGGTGCTCCCGACGCTGTTGCTCGCGTTCGCGGCGCCCGCCGGCGCGTACGACGCGCTGGCCCGCCTGCTGGAATCGGTCGCCCCGTTCGTCGGCGCGGTCCCACGGCCGCCACGGGCGCTGGTGGCCGTCGCCGTCGGCAGCGTCGCGGGGCTGGTGAGCCGGCGCGCGGTCATCGCCCTCGGCGGCCGCTACCTCGCCTGGCTGGCGAGCGCCCGGAAGGACGACATCGAGCGCACGCTGCCTGGCGCGGCGCGCTACCTGCACGCGCTCTCCTCGGGTGCCGACGGTCCGCGGGCGATGCTCCGGAAAGTCGCCGAGAACGAGGCGTACGGTGAAACGTCCGTCGCCGCGAAGAACGTGCTCAACACCGCCGCACTCACCGGTAGTCTCGGCGAGGGGCTGCGCCGCGTCGCCCGTGACACGCCCTCGCGGGACACGCTCGCGCCGTTCCTGCTGAAGTTCCGGGAGCACGCCGACCAGGGCGGGGATGCGCTGGCGAACTACCTCCAGCTCGAGGCCCGGATGCTCGCCCATCGCCGCTCGCAAGCCCGCCAGCGCAACGAGGGGTTCCTGGAGCTCGTCGCCGAGCTGTTCGTCGTCCTGCTGGTGCTCCCGGCGCTGCTCGTCATCGTGCTCACCGTGATGAGCGTGCTCGCGCCGGGGCTCTCGGCGCCGATTCCGACGCCGCTGGGGTCGATCACGGTCCGGGCCGTCGTCGTCTACGGCGCCGCGGCGTTCGTCCTGCTGGTCGGCGCCGGCGCGGCGTCGATGGTCGGCCGGCTCCGGCCGAGCGAACGGCAGGTCACGTACAGCCGCCCCGATTCGGCGCTCGCGACCCTCCGAACGATGCCGACGAATCCGGCGAGCGCCGCCGTCGTCCTCGCGCCGCTGGCCCTGCTCGGTGCCGGAACCAGCCACGCCGGCGGGCTTCACCCGGTTGTCTCGCTGCTCGCGGGCTACGTCGCCTGGGGCGGGCCGGTCGGAACCGTGGCCGTCCGACGGGCCCGCATCGACGACGCGAAGGACCGCGAGATTCAGGACTTCGTCCACGCCGTCTCGGGCCACGTCGGCCTCGGACGCCCGTTCAGCGAGGCCGTCACCATCGTCGCCGAGGACGTCGCGCTGGGACCGCTGCAGCCCGACGTGGCGAGCCTGGCGTTCGACCTCTCGCTCTCGGACGGCCCCGACGGGGTTGACCGACGAACGGCCGCACTCGACCGCTTCGTCGACCGCGTCGGGACGCCACTTGCGGCACAGACGATGGGCCTGGTGACCGGTGCGCTCGATGCCGGGAGCGACACCGAGGCGGTGTTCGAGACGCTCCAGACAGAGGTGGGGCAGCTCTACCACGAGAAACAGTCGCTCCGGAGCGAGCTGGCGGTGTACGTCGCCGTCGGGTGGGTGACCGCGTTACTCGTCGTCGGCATCGTCGTCGCCGTCGACCAGTACGTGCTCGACGGTTTCAGCCAGCTCTCGGCGATGCCCGGCTCGACCGGGTTCGCGCTCGATCCGAACGCCGTCAAGCCCGAGCGCGACCGCTTCCGCTTCGCGGTGGTTGCCGGGGCAACGTCCGTCGCCGCGGGCTGGTTCGCGGGGATGGCCAACCGCGGTCCCTACGCCGCGCTGCTGCACTCCAGCCTGCTCGGGGCGCTGGTCGCGCTCGTGTTCGCGGGGGTGGGGATGGCGTGAGTGCCAGCAACGGCTCCGCCGACACCACCCGCCGCGCCCAGGCCAACGTCGTCGGCGTGGCGCTCCTGCTGGCGATCACCACCGTCTCGCTCGGCGTGCTCACGGCCGGCGTCGGCACCGTCGTCGAGAGCAACGCGGCAGCGGCTGACGCCAACCGGGTTGCGGACACGTTCGCGGGGCTCCAGCCCTCCAGGGCGACAGGCGTCGAACGGCACCAGCTTGCCTTCGGCGACGGCTCAATCCGGGTGGTCGAACGAACCGTGAGAGTGCTGGACAGCGACGGCGTCGTCGCCAGCCATCGGGCCGGGGCGCTGGTGTACGAGACAGGGGACCGACGCGTCGCGTTCGCGGCTGGCGCCGTCATCCGCGGGACCGGCGACGCCGCACGCGTCGTCGACCGCCCGCCGCTGTCGACCGCCGACGGGCTGCTCGTCGCCGGACTCACGGTGCTGAACGCGAGCGGTACAGATTCGGTCTCCGGGTCGGGGGCCACCCGACTCACGCTCGAAACCGAGACCAGCCA